>CAYMBB010000214.1:0-4714 GCA_964388515.1 uncultured Anaerolineaceae bacterium | reverse complement strand
ACGCCCTCGGCGAGCGCCTCGCGCGAGCCCGGGTGGACGACCTTCACGATGTCGGCGCCGATCTCGGCCGCGATCCTGGCGAGGTACGCCCCGATCCGCGGATCGGTCCGGTCGGACGGGCGGGTACGCTCGCGGGCACTGCGCGGCTCGATGATGTGGAGGATTCCGGCTCGCTCGCAGGCCCGGCTCATCCGGGCGGCACGCTCGATCTCGTCGCGCTCGACGGCCGGGTCATTGAAGCCGGCGAACAGGAACGTCATGACCGCGACGGCGCCGGACGCCGCGGCCTCCTCGGCGGTGGCGGTCGTTGCCGCCGCGACCTGCGCCGCGCTGACGTCGCCCGGGCCGTCCATCCCACCCGAGCCGCCGGCGCTGCGGAAGACCGACCGGCTCGCACTCTGCCAGTCGGCGTGGACGACGAGGGCGGGCCGGTCCCGACCGACGAACGCATCCTCGAGCGGCGCGACCAGCCCGGGGGCGACCATGAGCGCGTCCGCGGCGCGGAGCGAATCGGCGGTCGAGCGGAGCTGCTCGAGCGTCGCCAGACCCGGCGACGGACCAAGCAGGACACCGTGCGAGAGGGCGACGACGATCGCCCGCTCGCTCGCGGGATCGAACAGCCGCCCGGCCCGGATCCGCTTGCCCGTTCGCGCGTCCATCGCGCTCAGACCCCGACGATGTGGGTGAGGCCCTGGCTGTGGTACCGCTCCGTCCAGCTCGGCCGATCGGGAGTCGCCCCACGAAGCCCCGCCAGGACGTACGCCAGGAGCGCGACCGGCGGAACGGCAGTCAACGGCGCGAAGCGCTCGTCGGCGTCGGCGGGCAGGGGCAGCAAGGCTGAATCTGCGACCGCCCGGCCCGGGGCGACCTCGATGATCCGCGCTCCCCACTCGGCGCAATGGCGCACGACGTCATCGGTCGCCGGGCGCGCCGGACCGTTCGGCGCCAGGGAGATCACGGCCGCGTGCGGGCCGACCATGGTCGCCGCGCCGGACGCCATCTCCCAGGTCTCGGTGCCCTCGGCGTGGACGAGCGCCATCTCCTTGAGCTTGAGCGCGGCCTCGATCGCCGACGGATACGCGAGCCCGCCCCCGACCACGAAGACGTGCTCGATGGTGGCCAGCGACGCCGCCAACTCCTCGACGAGGGGCTGAGCGCCGGCGATCGCTGCCGCGGCATGGCCGGCCGCCATGAGCAACCCATCAGTCACCGTAGCCAGGACCCTGTCGCCAAGGAGGGCCGCCACGACCATCGCGGTCGCCGACAGGGTCGAGGAGAACGTCTTGGTCATCACCGGGACGCGGCTCGGGCCGCCGGCCGAGAGGACAACATGGTCGGCCGTCCGGGTGAGCGTCGAGCCCGGCACGTGGACGATGGCGATCGTGGGCACGAGCCCGCGCAGCTCCTCGAAGACGGTGACGACGTCCCTGAATTCACCGGAGGCGGAGATGCCCACGATTGCGTCCCGCGCGTCCAGCTGCGGCCGGAAGGTGAGGAAGTCACCGGCCGTCACGGCGGTCACGACCGGGTCGTCCGGCGTCGCGAACCGGCGCGCGAGACCGCTCGCATAGAGGCTCGAGTGGTAGGAGGTGCCGTTGCCGATGACCCACACCCGGCGAACGGACCGGGCGCGCAGGGCGGCTGCGGCCGAGCGCGCCGCCTCTCCGGACTCCGTGATGGTTGCCCGGATGGCGTCCGGCCCCTCGAGGATCTCGCTCGGGACGAGCCCGCTGATCGGCATGGTTCCTCCGGCTCGCCCTCAGGCGATGATGACCTGGATGCCGCGCGCGGTGAGGTCCTCGACGACCTCCGGTCGCACGCCGTTGTCGGTGACGATGATGTCGATCTCGTCGAGCCCGAACACGAACGCGGGCGCGACCTGGTCGAACTTGCTCGCGTCGGCCATCACGACGACCGAGCTGGCCATCGAGCGCAGGGCGCGGTCGGTCAGAATCTCGGGCATGTAGTCGTTCATGACTCCAAGCCCGAGATTGATCGCACCGACGCCCATGAACAGCGTGTCGGCGCGCATCTCACGGGTGGCCTGCTCGGTCAGGTGCCCGAGCAGACTGTGCATCCCCGGCCGGACGACGCCACCGAGCACGACCAGCTGGATGCCGTCTCGATCGAGGAGGACCTGGGCGACGTCGAGCGAGTTCGTGATCACCGTCAGGTCCCGGCGGTCGACGAGCTGACGGGCGAATTCCAGCGCCGTGGTCCCACTCGTGACGATGATCGTCTGGCCCTGACGCACGAGGCCGGCGGCTGCTTCGGCAACCCGCTGCTTTGCGGCGAGGGTCGGACTCGCCTCGCCGTTCCGGCCCGGGCCGCGGCGGTCGGCGAGGACGGCTCCGCCGTACGTGCGCAGGAGGCGACCCTCCGCGGCCAGTCGCTGGAGATCGCGCCGGACCGTGGATGGACCGACGCCGACCTCCCGGGTGAGTTCGTCGACCGAGGCGCTCCCGCGGGCGCGCAGGAAGGCGAGGAGGCGCTCGTCACGGTCTCGGTCGGCCATGCGCACATCGTGACGCGACGATGCGCGGATTGTCAAGATGGTGCGCACAACACGCACAGTGACGGCCCAGCTGTGCGCAGTTCGCGCTTGTCGAGCGAGGCGCCGCGCTGTACAGTCGTGACCGGAGTCGGGGTCGGACCGCTCCGAGCGTCATCCCGCCCATCAGTCCGCTGGAGCCACGGAGCCATCGATCGTGACCTTCGTCCTCGGCGCACGGCGCGGTCTCGCCGCCTGCGCCTCCACGCGCGGCACGTTCGCCGTCCTCGCCCTCGACCACCGCCAGAACCTGCGCCGGGAACTGCGGCCGACCGATCCGGCATCGGTGACATACGAGGAGATGGTCGCGTTCAAGCGGGCCGTCGTGCGTGCCCTTGCCCCGGTCGCCACCGGCACGCTGCTCGACCCGGAGATCGGTGCCGCCCAGTGCATCGCGGACGGCTCGATGCCTGCCCGGGCCGGCCTGCTCGTCGCGATCGAGGCGACCGGCTACGAGGGGTCCTCGACCGCCCGGGTCAGTCGGGTCCTCGACGGCTGGGGTGTCGAGAAGGCGAAGCGCCTCGGCGCCTCGGCCGCCAAGCTCCTCGTCTACTACCACCCGGACGCCCCGAACGCGGCCGACCAGGAGCGGCTCGTCGCCGACGTCGACGCCGCCTGCCGTGCCCTGGACCTGCCCCTCTTCGTCGAGCCGCTCTCGTACTCGCTCGCGGATGGCGCGAAGCTCGGCGGGGAGGAGCGTCGCCGGGTGGTGATCGAGACGGCTCGGCGGCTGACCCGGATTGGGGGTGACGTCCTGAAGGCCGAGTTCCCGTACGACCCCTCGGTGACCGACCGGGAACGCTGGCGCGAGGCGTGCGCCGAGCTGGACGCGGCCTCGAGCCTGCCGTGGGTCCTCCTCTCCGGCGGCGTGGACGACGCGACGTTCGAGGCGCAGGTCGAGGTGGCCTGCCGGGCCGGTGCGAGCGGCGTGCTCGTCGGGCGCTCGGTCTGGGCCGAGGCCGCGACGATGGCCCCCGACGAACGCGACCGCTTCCTGGCCACGACCGGCCGGGCGCGCCTGCGCCGCCTTGCCGAGCTCGTCGACGCGGTCGGGCGGCCGTGGCACGAGCGGTCGACGCGGATCACGAGCGCCCCGCCTCCGGGCGAGGGCTGGTACCGCGAGTACTGAGCAGATGACGTCGGGGTCGGCGGCGAGGGCGGCCGGGGTCGGGGCGGCTGGCCGGGACATCGACATCCTCGTCGTCGGCGAGATCAACCCGGACATCGTCGTCTCGGATCCCGATCCGGTCCCGGTCTTCGACGAAGTCGAGCGGGTCGTCCGCTCGATCCAGATGACGGTCGGCAGCTCGTCGGCGATCTTCGCCTGCGGGGCGGCCCGGCTCGGCCTCCGCGTCGCCTTCCACGGTGTCGTCGGCAACGACCCGTTCGGTCGGTTCATGCTCGACGCGCTGGCCGGGCGCGGAGTCGACGTCTCTGCCTGCGTGGTCGACCCGGCCCGCCCGACCGGAGCGACCGTCATCCTCACGAGCGGCCACGACCGCGCGATCCTGACCGCGATGGGGACGATCGGCGCGCTGGACGTCGACGCGGTGCCCGGCACCCTGCTCGAGCGGGCGCGCCATCTCCATTCGGGCTGCTTCTACCTCCAGGAGACGAGTCGCGAGCGGTTGCCGGGGTTCCTCGCCGCGGCGCGGGCGCGGGGGATCACGACCTCGTTCGACACCAACTGGGATCCGAGCGGAGCGTGGGACGGTGGCGTCGCGGCGATGCTCCGCGCAGCCGATCTCTTCTTCCCGAACGCAGCCGAGGCACGGCGGATCGCCCGCGTCGACGACGTAGAGGAAGCCGCCCGACGGCTCGCCCGGATCGGCGCGGAGGGCCGCGACGACGGCGGGCCGATCGTGGCCGTGAAATTGGGCGCGGAGGGCGCGCTTGCCTGCCGCGCCGACGGGCCGCTCGTGCGGGTCGCGGCGATGCGCGTCGAGCCGATCGACACGACCGGCGCTGGCGACTCGTTCAACGCCGGCTTCCTGCGCGCCTGGCTCGACGGCGCCGACCTCACGCAGGCGCTCCGCTGGGGCGCGGTGTGTGGCGCGCTCTCGACGCTTCGACTTGGCGGGGTCGACGGCCAACCCACGCTCGACGAGGCACGGGCTGCACTGGCGCGCTGGGAGGCGGGCGGCGCGGGGAGCATCGCGTGAG
>CAYMBB010000213.1:0-4732 GCA_964388515.1 uncultured Anaerolineaceae bacterium | reverse complement strand
CCCTTCGTGCTGTTGCCTTCGGCCGTGTGCCGCACGGCCACGGTTGACCGACCAAGCGCTTGGTCAACGCACGGCACCACCTCCTTTCAGGAACACTTCACCCATGAACGGGACAGTTCGGGCCACAGACGTGAACGGTACCGAGCAAGTGACATCACCTCCTCTCACCGGAGGCCTCCGATCTTCGGGTTGGACTGCTCGAAGCGATCGCGGCAGTGGACGTGCATCTTCCGGCGGATGCCCGAGCGGTCGGGGAGCGAGACCATCTCGGTCCGGCGCAGCGGCTCGCGGCAGACGTAGCACCGTCCCACGACGAGGTTCGGCCGCGGGCTCACGGGGTCGATCCCCCTGCGCCGGCGCCGGCCGCGTCGGTGCACCGGTAGGGGGTGAGCCGGCGGGTCATGGCGTCCGCGAGGCCTGGGCTCTCGTCCAGAGGCTCGGCCGGCGGGCGGACGGTTCGGCCGGCCGGGGGTCGGTCGCCCGGACGAGCCGGGCCTGGTTCGACGAGGTTCGCCTTGGGCCGGTCCTCGCCGGCGCGTTCCGCGATTTCGGCCTCGACGAGGGCGGCGCCTGGCGGGCGGTCGAGCTGGTCCGGGTCCTGATCACCCTGCCCCGCCCGCGCCGGCTCCGCCCACTGATCGAGGCCTGGCTCGTCGACGAGGACGTCCGCCCGTTCATCCGGGTGAACCACTGGGAGGGCGTCGCCTGGTTCAACAAGGAGGCGTTCGAGCAGCTCGCCGGCTGGCTGCTGGTGCTCGACGTGATCGAGGCGACGGCGGATCCCGGACGGCCGGTCGCGGCCGTGGCGCGCGCCCTCGCCGCGTCGCACACCCTGGCCGCGGCACTCCGGGCGGCGGGCGAGGCGGCCGGCTACCGGCTCGACCGGCTCGCGCCGGCGGTCAGGACGAGCCGCCGCAGGAGCGACATCGGCGGCGTGCCGTGGGCGAGCACCGTCTCGAGGTGCTCGCGGTAACGGAAGCCCGGCGTCTCGCCCAGCCCGCCGACGAGCCGGGGCTCGGGCACCGCGGCCGCCCCGCGCGGGTCGCCGGACGAAGCCGCCAGCCGCCGCCGCCGTTCCAGCTCGAGTTCCCACATCTCCATCGAGCCGATGAAGTAGGTCGACAGCTGGGTGGACGAGAGGCGCGCCCGGTTGTACTTGGCGCGGGCCTCCGCCTCCTCCTGGAAGCCGCCCTCGACCATGAGCGAGATCGCCTCCTGCTCGGTCATCCCGGCGGTGTGGATCTTCACGTCGATGATCGCGTTCGTGATCGAGCGCAGGTAGAACTTCCAGTGGACGAGCAGGAGGGCCGGATCGTCGGCCCCGTAGCCGAGGTCGATCATCAGCTGGGTGACGTAGACGGCCCAGCCCTCGGCGAAGACGCCGCTCCAGAAGACGGCCCGCACGATCGACGGGCAGCGGTTGGCATACGCGCCCTGGAGGTAGTGGCCCGGAACGGCCTCGTGGATCGTGAGCAGCCGGAGCATCCGGTCGTTGTCCTCGCGCAGGTACGACTCGGCCTGCTCGGGCGTCCAGTCCTCGGGGATCGGAGTGATCGCGAAGAACGCCTTCTGGCCACGGTCGAGCGGGCCGGGCGAGCTGAGCATCGCCCCGCCGAAGGCGCGCAGGAAGACCGGCGTCCAGCGGATCTCGAGCGGCTCGTCGGGCAGCCCGATCAGGTCGCGCTCCCGGCAGAAGGTCTCGATCCGGCCAAGTTCCGCGCGACAGAAGTCGAGCAGCCGGTCGGCCGGCTGGTGCTCGCGGGCGATCGCGTCGAGAACCTCTCGGACGGTCTGCGAATCCGCTGCTTCCGGGCTGCCGGCGCTCGTCGGGTCAGGCAGTGGCCGGTCGGGGATCCAGGCCGGCCAGATCTCGCGGGCGATCCGGACCATCTCGGCCCGCACGGCCGGGTATTCGCGCTCGGCGCGGGCGAGGATCTGCTCGGGGGTCGGAGCGTCGCTCTTCAGAGTGCGCCGCATCTTCGCCCGGAACAACTCGGCCCCGAGCCGCCCCTCGCCCTCGGCGAGCGCCAGGAGCTCGTCGCGCAGGGACTCCTCGAAGCGCTCGAGTGCCGTCGTCGCGATCGCCGCCGCCGAGCGGACGCGATCGAGCAGGGCCGCGACCGCGGGGTCCTCCGGGGCCGTCCGCTCGGCCTCGCGGACCGCGTCGCCGGCCAGCTCGACGATCCCGGCCAGCTGCTTCAGGGCGGTCTCGGCGTGAAACCGCGAGACGGGCCGGGTCGGATGCGAGCCGAGCTGGGCCCGCGCCGCCGAGAGGACGCCCGGGATCCCCTCGAGCCGCGACGCGATCGAGCCGAGCCGCTCGGCGAGGGGGGCGAACTCGCGCACGAGGACCGGGAAGATGCCGCCGCCGAGGAGGTAGACCCAGGCCAGCGGATCCCACGTCTCTTCCCGGAGCTCGGTCTCGGCGAAGCGGAGGGCATCGAGCTCGAGGAGCAGGAGGTCGCGGTCGATCCGCTCGTCGGCCGAGAGCTCGGCGTCGGCGAATGCGCCGAAGGCCGCCTGCCAGCGGTCACACAGAGCCAGCCGCTCGCGCCGCCCGGACTCGCCGAGGTCGGGCCAGCGCCCGTCGTGGGCGTGCATCCCGGCCGCCGTCGCCGAGACCGGGTCGAGGCGGAAGAACTCGTCGAGGAAGGCATCGACGCGCGAGCCGAAGTCGGACAACGGACACTCCTGCGGGTGCGGAGACGGGTACCCGAGTCTAGCCGCATCTGCGATCATCAGATCGGCTCCCGGGGCGGTCACGCCGGGCCCGGGAGCGGTCCCGGGGCGGTCACGCCGGGCCCGGGAGCGGTCCGCGGGCGGCGCCCCCGCCACCGGGGCGAACGGCGTCCGCCGGCAGTGGAGGAACGCGATGGTCGGGATCATCGTCCGCGTCGTGGTCAACGGTGCGGCGCTGTGGATCACCACCCAGGTCGTGCCGGACCTCTCGTTCGGCTCGAACCCGGAGGTGACGGGCGTTCTCGGCGTGGCAGTCGTGTTCGGCCTCGTGAATGCGTTCGTCAAGCCGATCCTGTCGCTCCTGTCGCTGCCGCTCTCGATCATGACCCTGGGCCTGTTCGGGCTGGTCGTGAACGGCGTCCTGCTCCTGGTCGTGGCCGCGCTGTCCGAGAGCGTCGGGCTCCATTTCACGGTCGACGGCTTCCCGCCCGACCTCGGCCTGAACGCGATCTGGTGGGCGATCGTCGGCTCGGTCGTGCTCGGGATCGTGTCGACCCTGCTCGGGCTCCTGCCGCTGCCGGGCGACCGGTAGGGCGGCCGTGGTCGGCGGCCTCCTCCGAGCTGCTCCCTGGGCCGCCCTCGGCCTGCTCGTCGTTTCCCTCGGCGCGGCCGTCACGCTCGCCGCCGGGCCGCCCTTCCCCGCGCCGGTTGATGGCCAGCGGGTCTACGACACCGCGGGCGTGTTCCGGCCCTCGACGGTCGCCGCGGCCGAGGCGACGATCCGGGCGATCGAGCAGCGGACCGGCGCCCAGGTCGCGGTCTACACCCAGGTCCTCCCGTACCGGGCCACGAGCGACGAGACCGAGGCCCACGCCCGGACCCTGATGGACCAGTGGGGCGTCGGCCGCAAGGGATTCGACGACGGGCTCGTCATCTTCTACGACCTCGACCCGAGCCGGTGCCACGGCCAGGTCCAGCTCTACGCCGGGGCCGGCTTCCGGGCGACGTTCCTCAGCGACGCCGAGCGCCAGCGGATCTTCGACGAGCAGATGCTCCCCTACCTCGAGCGCTGCCAGCTCGATGAGTCGCTCCTCGTCGCCCTGCAGCGGGTCGACGCGGCCGCCACGCCCGAGCACGCGGCCAGTCTCGAGCGTGCCCGCCAGCTCGATGCCCTGCTCGGGCTCGTCATCGCCCCGGTCACGTTCCTCCTCCTCGTCGGCTGGGCTGCCTGGAGCTGGCTCCGCCACGGCCGCGACCCGGAGTACCTCGACGACCCCTCGATTCACGTCCCTGCCCCGCCCCCGGACCTGACGCCGGCCAGCGGCGCCCTCGTCCTCGACGGCCGCTCGTCGCGCCATACCCTGACGACCGCACTGATCGACCTCGCCAGCCGCGGCGAGCTGACGTTCCGTGAGGAGGCCGGCGGACTCCTCTCGAAGCCGAAGGTCGCGATCACGATCGGCAGCCAGCCGGCGAGCGATCCGCGGGCCGCCTGGGCACGCGAACGGGCCCGCCGCCAGCCGACCGGGCCGGCCGAGGCGTTCGCCCTCGAGCGCCTCCGGGAGCGGGCCGGCGCGGACGGCGAACTGGCGCCCGACGAGCTGCTCTCGTTCAGCGAGGACGTCGGCGGCTTCGACGAGCGGCTCGAGTCGCACGTCGTCGCCCGGGGCTGGTTCACCGAAAAGCCGACCGCGGCGACCCGGCGCTGGTACCTGCGCGGCGGCCTCGAGCTGGCGGCCGGGATCGGAGCGATCGTCGCCGGCAGCTCGGTCCCGGTCTCCGGCCTCGTCGTCGTCGGGGCGGCGCTCGTCGCGGCGGCTGCGGTGACGCTCGTGCTCGCGCGCTCGATGCCGGCCCGGACGCTGGCAGGGGCGATGATCCGGGCGATGCTGGCCGCCTACCGGCGGACGCTCGAGAAGACGATGGTCCAGGCCCGCTCGATCGACCAGGTCGTGCGCGAGGCGGGTTTGGCCTGGCTCGAGACGCCCGACCTGGCGGTCGTCTGGGGCGTCGCGCTCGGCCTCCACGGGCAGGTGGAGAAGGTGCTCGCCCG
>CAYMBB010000212.1:3370-4761 GCA_964388515.1 uncultured Anaerolineaceae bacterium | reverse complement strand
CCGAGCGCCTCGCGCAGCTGGAGCTGGCGGAAGATGTCGGCCCGCGAGATCACGCCGACGAGCCGGCCGTCGTCGAGGACCGGCAGCTGCTCGAAGTCGCCCGCGCCGAGCGCCTCGAAGGCCTCGATCACGCGGTCGGTCGGGCGGACTGACACCAGCCCGCTGGCGCCGCCCATCACCTCGCCGACGCGCACCTGCTCGCGCCGCTCCGGCGGGACGCGCTGGATGTCGCCGAGCGTGATCATCCCGACGACCCGGCCGTCGTCGGCGACCGGAAGTGCCCGCCGGTTGCCGGGCCGGAGATAGTCCTCGATCAGCGCCTCGATCGTCGTCGCCGGCGAGACGGTCGTCGTGTCCGTCGTCATCACCGCCGCGACCCGGACGTCACGCAGCAGCCCCTCGAAGCGGACCTGGTCGAGGCTCGCCGTCGCCGCCGAGCTGAGGAACCAGCCGATCGCGGCCAGCCAGAGCCCGCCCAGCGCCTCGCCGGCGAAGAGCTCGAGGAAGCCGAGGAGCATGATCCCGTAGCCCACGAGGTGCCCGCCTGCGACCGCGATCTCGGTCCCCCGGCGCATGCTCCCGGTCACGTTCCAAGCGATCGCCCGCAGGACCCGGCCGCCGTCGAGCGGGAACCCGGGCACGAGGTTGAACGCGCCGAGGAACAGGTTGATGAACGCAAGATAGCGCGCGACCGTGGCCAGGGCCGGCGCGCCGGCCAGGGCGAGGGCGGCGACCCAGCACAGGGCGGCGATCACGAAGCTCGTGAGTGGTCCGACGATCGCGACCGTGAACTCGGTCAGCGGCCGGCGGGCCTGGCCGCCGACGTTCGAGACGCCGCCGAAGATGAAGAGCGTGATCGAGCGCGCCTCGAGGCCCTGGGCCCGGGCGACGAACGAATGGGCGAGCTCGTGGACGAGCACCGAGCCGAACAAGAGGAGCGCAGAGACGGCGCCCAGGAACCACGCCTCGAGCTGGCCGAGGCCGCGGATCTCGGCCGGGAAGTAGCCGACTGCGAGCGACCAGGCGACGAGCCCGAACACGATCAGCCAGCTGGCATGGACGCCGATCTCGATCCCGGCGATCCGGGCGATCGTGAACGAGTTGCGGAGCATCGCGGCACCTCCGGCGCCCATCGTACGCGAGGTACGCGGGCTGGGCGAGGTGGGCGCGCTCAGGCGAGCTCGCCGCCGGTGGCGCTCAGGCGAGCTCGCCGCCGGTGGCGCTCAGGCGAGCTCGAGCTCGACGATCCCCTCCCCGAGCCGCCGGCGGACCTCGGCCAGGAGCTCGGCGTCCCAGGCCACGCCCGTCCGCAGCTCCATCGGCAGCGGATCGCGCCCCGACCCCTGGGGGACGTGGATGACGAC
Organism: uncultured Anaerolineaceae bacterium; assembly: GCA_964388515.1. Taxonomy (GTDB): domain Bacteria; phylum Chloroflexota; class Limnocylindria; order Limnocylindrales; family CSP1-4; genus JAKAHU01. Next base: position 3,397 of record CAYMBB010000212.1, on the reverse strand, counting down.
CCGCGTCTCGCCGGGACGCGCGCGGAG
>CAYMBB010000212.1:0-3270 GCA_964388515.1 uncultured Anaerolineaceae bacterium | reverse complement strand
TCCCGTTCCGCCCGCCGCGTCGCGGCCGCCCCCGGTCGAGGGCCGCCACGTCACGCGCAAACGCCTCGGGCCCGCGGGCGGCCGCGGCCTCCCAGTCGAGCGCCAGGTCGGCCAGGAGCGAGACCTCCTCGCCCCGATGGTCGACCCGGCCGGAGACGAGCAGGATCACCCCCTCGACCCACGTCCCGGCCGTCTCCTCGTAGAGCCGCGGGAAGACGACGACCTCGACCGTCCCCTGGAGGTCCTCGAGGGTCACGATCGCCATCGTCGCCTTCGCCTTCGTGACGACCATCCGGAGGCCGGTCACGATCCCGCCCACGACAACCCGCTGGCCGTCGAGCGACTCGTCGCGCAGGTCGCCCGAGTAGGCGGTGACGAACGGCCCGATCGCCTCGGCGACCTCGCCCATCGGGTGCTCGGACAGATAGAGCCCAAGCAGCTCCTTCTCCCAGCGCAGCCGCTCGCGGACGGGAACCTCGCTCGCCGGCGGCAAGGGCTTCTCGAGCCCGGCCGAGGCCGCCGGATCGGCGGCCAGGTCGAAGAGCGAGGTCTGGCCGGTGGCCCGGTCGCGCTGGCTGGCCTGGCCGATCGCGAGCGCGTCGTCGAGCCCGGCCAGGACCTGGGCCGGGTGCCCGAACGCGTTCAGCGCCCCGACCCGGGCGAGCGACTCGAGGACCTTGCGGTTGACCAGCCGGAGATCGATCCGCGAGCAGAAGTCGGTCAGCGAGCGGAACGGCCCGCCCGACTCGCGGGCGGCGATGATCGACTCGATCGCCCCCTGGCCGACGTTCTTCACCGCCAGCAGCCCGAACCGGATCGCCTCGCCCTCGACCGTGAACTCGAGGTGCGAGCGGTGGACGTCGGGTGGCAGGACGGCGATCCCGAGCCGGCGGCACTCGGCGACCGCGGCCGCCACCTTCTCGGCGTTGTCCCGGAAGGCGGTCAGCACGCTGGTCATGTACTCGACCGGATAGTTCGCCTTGAGGTAGGCGGTCTGGTAGGCCACGAGCCCGTAGCAGGTCGCGTGGGCCTTGTTGAACCCGTAGCGCTCGAACGGCTGGAAGGCGGCGAAGACGGCGTCGATCACGTCGGGGCTGACGCCCCGTTCGGCCGCCTGGGTGACGAACTTCTCGCGCATCGAGCGCAGGACCGAGGACTTCTTCTTGCGGATCGCGTAGCCGAGCGTGTCGGCCTCCGGCCCGGTGAAGCCGCCGAGCGCCATCGCGGCGGCCATGATGTCCTCCTGGTAGACGAAGATCCCGTACGTCTTGGCCAGGTACGGCTCGAGCAGCGGGTGGAGGTAGGTCACCGGCTCCTGGCCAAGCTTGCGCCGGATGTAGGCCGGGATGTTGTCCATCGGCCCGGGACGGTAGAGGGCGACCATCGCGGCCAGGTCGTGGACCGAGGTCGGGCGCAGCTCGCGGATGTAGCGCCGCATCCCCGCCGACTCGAGCTGGAAGACCCCGGTCGTCTCGCCCGAGGCGAGCAGCTCGAACGTCCGCGGATCGTCGAGCGGGATCTGGTCGAGGTCGATCTCGATGCCGCGGTGGGCGCGGATCAGGTCGACCGCCTGGCGCAGGATGGTCAGGTTCGACAGACCGAGGAAGTCGAACTTGAGCAGCCCGAGCGCGTCGACCGCGTGCATCTCGTACTGGGTCATCAGCCCGTCCGAGTTCGTCGCCTTCTGGAGCGGCATCAGGTCGGTCAGCGGCTCGCTGCTGATGACGACCCCGGCGGCGTGCGTGCTCGCGTTCCGGGCCACCCCCTCGAGCTGGCGGGCGAGGTCGATCAGGCGGCGGACGTCCTGGTCGCCCTCGTACATCTCGCGCAGCGGGGGGGCGATCTCGAGCGCCTCCTCGAGCCGGATCCCGAGCTGGTTCGGGACCGCCTTCGCGATCCGGTCGACCTCGCCGTAGCCCAGGCCGAGGACCCGGCCGACGTCGCGGATCGCGGCCCGGGCGAGCATCGTGCCGAAGGTGATGATCTGGGCGACGTGGTCCGAGCCGTACTTGCGGGTGACGTAGGCGATCACCTCGTCGCGCCGGCCGTCCTCGAAGTCGACGTCGATGTCGGGCATCGTCACCCGGTCGGGGTTGAGGAAGCGCTCGAACGGAAGCTGGTAGGCGATCGGATCGACCGGCGTGATGCCGAGCGTGTAGGTCACGATCGAGCCGGGCGCGCTCCCCCGGCAGGTGGTCGCGATCCCCTGCTCGCGGGCGAAGCGGGTGAAGTCGGCGACGATCAGGAAGTAGCCCGCGTAGCCCATCCGGACGATCACGCCCAACTCGTACTCGAGGCGCGCCCGCAGCTCGGGCGTGACCGTCCCGTAGCGCCGGACGAGGCCGGCCTCGCACTCCTTGCGCAGCCAGCTCTCGACCGTCTCGCCGGGCGGGACCGGGAAGTCGGGGATCCGCGACTGGCCGAGCGGGAGCCGGAGGTCGGTCATCTCGGCGATCCGGCGGCTGTTGAGGATCGCCTCGCGCTGGCCGGGGAAGAGGGCGGCCATCTGGGCCGCCGACTTCAGGTAGAACTCGGGGCTCTCGAACTTCATCCGACCGGGCGTGTCGAGGTTGTTGCCGGTCCCGACGCAGAGCAGGACGTCGTGGGCTTCGGCCTGGCCCTCGTGGACGTAGTGCAGGTCGTTCGTCACGACGAGCGGCAGCCCGACCTCGGGGGCGAGCCGGAGGAGCTGCTCGTTCAGCCGGCGCTGCTCGGCCAGGCCGTGGTCCTGGAGCTCGAGGTAGAAGTGGTCGCGACCGAAGATCTCGCCATACTCGCCGGCCAGGCGGCGGGCCGACTCCCAGTCATCGACCTCGAGCGCCCGGGCGACCTCGCCGTTCAGGCAGGCGGACAGCCCGATCAACCCCTCGCTGTGGCGGGCGAGGTACTCGCGGTCGATCCGGGGCTTGTAGTAGTAGCCCTCGACGTGAGCGTCGGTGACCAGCCGGCACAGGTTCTGGTAGCCGGTCCAGCTCTCCGCCAGGAGGACGAGGTGGAACGGCTGGGAGTCCGCCTTGCCCTCCTTGTCGCGCATGCTCCGGCGGGCGACGTACGTCTCGACGCCGATGATCGGCTTGATCCCCTTGGCGGTCGCCGCCTGGTAGAACGCGACCGCGCCGTAGAGGGCGCCGTGGTCGGTCAGGGCGAGCGAGTCGAAGCCCTGGGCCGCCGCCGCGTCGACGAGATCGTTGATCCGTCCGAGCCCGTCGAGAAGGCTGAACTCGGAGTGGACGTGGAGGTGGGCGAAGTCGTTCGGGGCGGGGGTCATCA
>CAYMBB010000211.1:0-4762 GCA_964388515.1 uncultured Anaerolineaceae bacterium | reverse complement strand
GGGCGGTGGGGCGGGGTGTCGGCGGCGGGGCGGGGCGGGGCAGGGGTGGTCCGGCGGCGGGGCAGGGGTGGTCCGGCTTCGACGTCGGACGACCGGGTACGGGCCGCGGCGCGCGTCAGCGCTCGAGGACGCGGCGAGCCTGCTCGAACTCCTCCTGGCTGATCTCGCCGCGGGCAAACCGTTCGCGCAGGATCCGGAGGGCCGAATCGTCGCTGGTCCGGGCGGGCCCCACGGTCGCGCGGAGGATCGAGATGATGACGATCCCGAGAACGACCGCGATCGCGACGATCACCAGGAAGGTCGCCAGGAAGAAGAACGGCGAATAGCCATCCACGTACATCGCACCCCTCCATATTCGTGCCCGGTGGTCCGTGCCCGGTGATCAGGTCCGACGCCTGAGTCGCGGGATCAGCGCGATGCCCCGCGCCCGGTGGTCAGCGAGACGCCCTGGCCCACATCCACGCGGCCGATCCGCCACCACTGTACGCCTGCGACCTCGAGTCGGCCGACGACCTCGCCCAGCCGGTCCTCCGGCACCGCCGCCAGGAGGCCGCCCGAGGTCTGGGGGTCGAAGGCGAGCGCGACGAGGGCCGGGTCGACGTCGGCCGCCAGGTCGAGTGACCCGGCCACGAACCGGCGATTGTGCGCCGCGCCGCCCGTCTCGATCCCGGCTGCCGCGACGTCGAGGGCGCCGTCGAGCGCGGGCAGGGCGGTCGCATCGATCACCAGCCGGGCGCCGGCGGCCCGGGCCATCTCGAGCGCGTGACCGAGCAGGCCGAAGCCGGTGACGTCGGTGGCGCCCCGGATGCCGGCCGCCACGAAGGCCTCCGACGCCGCCCGGTTGAGCTGGCGCATCGACGCGACCGCGCCCTCGAACTGGACCTCCGAACCGCGACCCGCCCGCCGCCCGCTGACGAGCAGCCCGGTGCCGAGCGGTTTTGTCAGCAGGAGCACGTCGCCGGCCCGTGCCCCGCCCTTGAGCAGGAGCCGCTCCGGATGCGCCGCCCCGACGACCGCCAGCCCGTACTTCGGCTCCGGGTCGCGGATCGTGTGCCCGCCGGCGAGGGTGCCGCCGCCCGCCCGCACCGTGCGCGCCGCCCCGGCGAAGATCGCGGCCAACGTCTCGCCCGGCAGCTCCTCCGGGAAGGCCGCGATCGAGAGCCCGAACAGGACCCGGCCGCCCATCGCGAACACGTCCGAGAGCGCGTTCGCCGCGGCGATCTCGCCGAACGTCTCCGGGTCGTCGACCAGCGGCGGGAAGAAGTCGAGGGTGCCGATGATCGCCAGCTCGGGCGAGACGCGGTAGACGGCGGCGTCGTCCGGCGCGGCCAGCCCGACGAGGAGGTCATCGTCCGGGGCGCCGTCCAGGCCGAGCCCGGCCAGGGCATCGGCGAGCAGGTCGGCGCCGAGCTTCGCCGCGCAGCCACCGCAGTCGGTCAGCTCGGTCAGCCGGGTCAGCGGCGCGGGTGGCCGCGATCGAGCGGCGTCGATGGCGCTCATGGCTCGATGATACGGCCCGGCGGTTGATCGACGTCTGCCGACGGGCACCGACCTCCCGGCCCCCGACTCGCGCTACCATCGCGCCGGGAGCGGAGGGGTCCCGGTGGGTCCCCCGGTCTTCAAAACCGGTGGCGCCACGCTCGACGTGGCGCGGTGGGTTCGACTCCCATGCGCTCCCGCCATCGTCGGTTCGCGACCCGGTTCGCGACGGTCCGCTGCGATCGGAGGCCCGATGCCGCCCAGCCAGTCTGCCCGCCCGCCGAGCGTCGAGCGGCTCCTGGCCGTGGCGCGCCCGGCGGCCGGCCGGCGCGATCGGTCGGCGCTCGTGGCCGCGGCCCGCGCGCTGATCGCCGAGGAGCGCGCCCGCCTCGCCGGCGGCTCGCCGCCCCGCCCGCTCGACCTGCTCGCCGAGGTCCTGGTCGGCCGCCTGGTGGGGCTTGAGGGCCGCGCCGGCGCCGGTCTCGTGCCGGTGGTGAACGCGACCGGCGTCATCCTCCACACGAACCTCGGCCGGGCACCGTGGCCGCGGGCGGCGATCGAGGCGGCGGGCGCGGCCGCCGGGGGCTACTCGCTGCTCGAACTGGACCGGGCGACCGGGCGACGGGGTCGGCGCTTCCGGGTCGCCGAGGAGCACCTCGTCGCCCTGACCGGCGCGCAGGACGCGCTGGTCGTGAACAACTGCGCCGCGGCGCTCGTCCTCGCTGTCGGCCTCGCCGGGCGGAAGGGCGTCGTCGTCGGTCGCGGGGAGCTGGTCGAGATCGGCGGCGGGGTGCGCATCCCGGAGATCGTCCGGCGGGCCGGAGCGCGCCTGGTCGAGGTCGGGACCACGAACCGGACGCGCGTCGAGGACTACGAGGCGCCGCTCCGCGAAGGCCGGGCGGCGATGGTCCTGCGCGTCCACCCGAGCAACTTCACGATGTCGGGCTTCGTGGAGGCGCCCGACCCGGGGGAGCTGGCCGCCCTCGCCCACATCCACGGCGCGCTCGTCGTCGACGACCTCGGCAGCGGCGCGCTCCTCGACACGGCCGCCTTCGGCCTGGCCCACGAGCCGACGCCGATGGAGCGCCTGGCGGCCGGGGCCGATCTGGTCACGTTCTCCGGCGACAAGCTCGTCGGCGGGCCCCAGGCAGGGCTGCTCGTCGGACGGGCCGACCTCGTCGCCCGGCTCCGGAAGGACCCGCTGGCCCGGGCGATGCGTCCCGACAAGGCGACCCTGGCTGGGGTCGCCGCCACACTTGGGCTGTACCGGGCCGGGCGGGCGACGAGCGAGATCCCCGTCTGGCGGATGATCGCGACCCCGCTCGGCGTGCTCGAAGCCTGGTCGGAGTCGATCGTCGCCCGCTACCGGATCGGCGGGTTTCCCGGCTTCACGATGGAGCGGCTCGAGTCGACGGTCGGCGGCGGGTCGCTGCCCGGGGCGACGCTGCCGTCGTGGGGCGTGGGGATCCATGCCCGCTCGCCCAGGCGTTGCCTCGACGCGCTCCGGGCCGGCGACCCGCCGATCGTGGCCCGGATCGAGGACGACGTCGTCCTGCTCGACCTGCGCACGATCGACCCGGTGCACGACGACGCGATCCGCCGGGCGATGATCGTCGCGCTCAGGGCCGGTGGCGGCCCGCGATGAGCGTCGTCGTCGGCACCGCCGGCCACATCGACCACGGCAAGACGACGCTCCTGCGCGCCCTGACCGGGATCGACGCCGACCGGCTGCCCGAGGAACGGCGGCGGGGGATGACGATCGACGTCGGCTACGCCCATCTCGCCCTCGACGACGGCACCGAGCTCGACTTCGTCGACGTCCCCGGGCACGACCGGCTGGTGGGCAACATGCTCGTCGGGGCCGGCGAGATCGACGCGGCGCTCCTCGTCGTGGCCGCCGACGACGGGCCGCGGGCGCAGACGATCGAGCACCTCGAGCTCCTCGATGCAATCGGGATCGGCGACGGGGTGGCGGTCGTGACCAAGGTCGACCTGGTCGGACCGGACCGGGCGGCCGAGGTCGCCGGAGCGGTCCGGGGGTTGCTCGGGCCGACGACCCTGCGCGGCAGCCCGGTCCTCGCCGTCTCCTCGACGAGCGGCGCGGGGCTCGCCGACCTGCGGGCCGAGCTCGTCGCCCTGCGCGACCGCGTCCTGGCCCGGGCCAGCTACAGCCGCGCCCCGGCACGGCTCGCCATCGACCGCGTCTTCACCGTCCGCGGCCGTGGGACGGTCGTGACCGGGACGCTCCGGGGTGGTCCACTCGAGGTCGGTGACCGGCTCCGGCTGGAGCCGGGCGGGCGGCCGGTCCGGGTCCGCGAGCTGCAGGTCCACGGCCGGCCGGTGCTCCGTCTCGGGCCGGATCGACCGGGTGGCGGTGGCGGCGGGGGCGGTCGGGTCGCCCTGAACCTGGTTGGCGTCGAGACTGCCGAGCTGCGCCGGGGCCAGCTCCTGTCGGCCGGACCGGCGGTCGTCGCCGCGGACCGGCTGATGGTGGCGATCCGGCCCCCGGCCGCGCTCGGTCGCGAGCCGGTTCGCTGGCCGCTCGCCCACGACGCGGCGGTCAGGCTTCACCTTGGGACCGAGCAGGTCGAGGCGACGGTTCGCCGGGGGCGGCACGACACGGCCAGCCTGCCGACCGGCGAGGAGATCGTGCGCCTCGTCCTCGCCCGGCCGGTCGCCGCCGCGCTCGGCGAGCGGTTCGTCCTGCGTTGGCCGTCGCCACCGGGGACGGCGGCCGGTGGCCGGATCCTCGACCCGGCGCCCGCGATCGGCGTCTCGCGCCGGCGGGCCGATCCGGATCGCCTGCGGGCGCTCGGAGAAGCGGCGCTCGCAGTCGCGGCCGGTGCCGCGGACGACCTGGCCGGGCTGCTCGCGGCCCTGGCGGCCCTCCACGGGATCCTGCCCCGGCGCCACGCGCTGGCTGCCCTCGCCGCGTTCGGCGCCGACGAGACGGCCCTCGATACCCTCGCCGAGCGTGGCGGCGTCTCCGTGCTGGGGGCCTTCCTGGTCGCTCCGGACGTGCTGGCCGCCCTCGAGACGGACGCCCTCGAGCACGTCGGCGGCTACCATGCCACCCGGCCGCTGAGTGGCGGGCCGGCCCTGGGCGGGCCCCGGTCGATAGTCGGGCGGTCGCTCCGGCGCCTGGCCACGGTCGGCCCGGCTGAGGCGACCGCGATCGCCGGCGCCCTGCTCGACCGGCTGCTCGGCGGCGGCCGGGTCGCCCGGGGCGGCGACCCCCGCCCCTGTCTATTATCCACATCTCCGAGCCCCCGCACCCCCTACG
>CAYMBB010000210.1:0-4910 GCA_964388515.1 uncultured Anaerolineaceae bacterium | reverse complement strand
CTCGCCTGGTACGACGCCCGCGGCCGCAGCCTGCCCTTCCGCGGCACGAGCGACCCGTACGCGATCCTCGTCTCGGAGACGATGGCCCAGCAGACGCAGATCTCCCGGGTCGGTCCGGCCTGGGCGGCGTTCATGACCCGCTTCCCGACGATCGAGGCGCTCGCCGCGGCCTCGCCGGCCGAGGTGCTGCGCGCCTGGCAGGGTCTCGGCTACAACCGGCGGGCGCTGAACCTCCAGCGTGCCGCCCGGATCGTCGCCGCCGAGCACGGCGGGCGGCTGCCGCACGAGATCGCGGCCCTCGAGCGGTTGCCGGGGATTGGCCCGTACACGGCTCGCGCGGTCGCCGCGATCGCCTTCGGCGCGCCGGTCGGGGCGGTCGACACGAACGTCCGGCGGGTCCTGGGCCGGGTCGTCGCGGGCGACCCGGCGCTCGTCCGCCCAGCCGAGCTCCAGGAGCTCGCCGACTGCCTGACGCCGGCCAGCCGGGCGGCCGACTGGACCCACGCCCTGATGGACGTCGGGTCGACGTTCTGTCGCTCGCAGGGTCCGCGCTGCCCCGATTGCCCGGCCCGACCATGGTGCCGCCACGCCGCCGCCAGCGGCCAGGCGCGACCCACCGCAGCCGCGGACGACTGTCCGACCGACGGACGGACGGACAGCCGGACCGGCGGTCGAGCCGACGGTCGAACAGGCGGCCGCGCTCGGAGGCCCGGGTCGCCAGGCCCGACGAGGCCGCCCCGCTCGGCCTTCGAGCGGACGACCCGCTGGCTGCGCGGTCGGATCATCGATCGTGCCTGCGAGGCACCGGGAGCCACCTGGGCGCGCTTCGACGGGCCGATCGGCGCCCATCCCCCCGACGCAGTGATGGCGATGCTGGCCGTCCTCGCGGGCGAGGGCCTGCTCGAACTCGACTCGCACGACAGGCGCCTGGCCCGCCTCCCGCACGAGGTGGGAGAGGGTGCCGCGCAGGCCGCCGCCAACCCGGCCGCCGCCGCCGGTCGGGCCACCGCCGCCGGCCGGGCCACCGCAACCCGTGAACGCAGGCCGGTCGGGTCGACCCCCGAGGCAGGCCCGTGAGCCGCCGGCCACGTCCCAACGCCGCCGTCCGGGCCGAACCCCGCGGGATCGGCAGCGCCGGGGCGCGCGATCCGCTCGCCCGGGAGGTCCGCCTGCTCGGTGCACTCCTCGGCCAGGTGATCGTTGAACAGGCGGGCATCGGCCTGCTCGAGCTCGTCGAGCGGATCCGCCGGCGCCGGATCCAGCTCCGCCGCGACGTCGAGGGCGCTGACCGCGAACGGCTCGAGGCCGAGCTCGAGGCCGAGCTGGCCGGTCTCGACCCCGACCGGATCGAGGTCGTCATCCGCGCCTTCGGGCTCTACTTCCAGCTCGTCAACCTGGCCGAGGAACGGCACCGGGTCCGGACGCTCCGGCGGCGCGAGCGTGGCGCCGGCCGCGGCCTGGGCGGAGGCGGGAGCGGTGGCGTCGTCGACGGCTCGGTGGCCGAGGCCGTCGAGCGTCTCCGCGAAGCCGGGCACGACGCACCCGCGATCGAGGCGTTCGTGCGCCGGCTCTCGATCGCCCCGGTCCTGACCGCGCACCCGACCGAGGCCCGTCGCCGGACGCTGCTCGTGGCCCTGAGGCGCTGCGCGCGGCTGATCGAGCGGCTCGACGACCCGCGCCTCACCCCGGCCGAGGACGCCGACATCCGCCGCCGCCTGCGCGAGGCGATCACCCTGCTCTGGCACACCGCCGAGGTGCGCTCGATCGCCCCGACCCCGCTCGACGAGGTGCGCACGGCGATGGTCTTCTTCGACGAGACGCTTTTCACGACCGTGCCGCGCGTCTACCGCGCCCTGGACAGCGCGCTCGACCGGGTCCACGAGCCGCCGCCGGGTGCCGGGATGCCCGCGACCGACACCGGGCGGACGGGCACCCGCCCGCCGCTCGTGCCGGCCTTCCTGCGCTGGGGCTCGTGGGTCGGCGGGGACCGTGACGGCAACCCGAACGTGACCGCCGAGACGACGCTCCAGGCGATCCGCATCCAGGCCGACCATGTCCTGCGCGGCTACGAGGCGGTCGCCGCCCGGCTGATGGGGACGGTCTCGGCGGCCGTGCCCCGCGATCGGCTCGTGTCAGCGATCTCGATCCGCCTCGCCGGCGACGAAGAGGCGTTCCCCGAGACGATGCGCTCGCTCCGGCGTCGCTTCGAGGACGAGCCATACCGCCAACGCCTGGGGGCGATCGCCGAGCGGCTGCGCCGGACGCGGGCCTGGCTGACCGGGGCGCCGGCTCCGCTGGCCGGTCGGTACGCGACCGCCGACGATCTCGTCCGCGAGCTCGACGAGCTCCAGGCCGCGCTCGTGGCCGATGGCCTGGCCCGGGTCGCCTGGGGCGAGATCCAGGACTTCCGCTGGCAGGTCGAGACGTTCGGCTTCCACCTCGCCTCGCTCGAGGTCCGCCAGCACGCGGCCGTCCACCGGGCGGCCCTCGAGCGCCTGGCCGGGGTCCTGGCCGGCGCGGCCGACGGCCCAGGCGCAGGCGCGGCCGACGGCCCAGGCGCAGGCGCCGCCGACGGCGCAGGCGCGGACCGCCCGCTCGAGCCCAGGGCGCTCCTCGCGCTCGCGACCGACGAGCTCGTGCCGGGGGTGACCCCGGCGGAGGTCCTGGCCACCTTCCGGGCGATCGCGGCGATCCAGGGCCGGTTCGGCGAAGAGGCCTGTCATCGTTATGTGATCAGCTTCACCGCATCCCCGGCCGACGTGACCGGCGTCCTCGAGCTCGCCCGCCTGGCCGGGGCGCCCGCCCTCCCGCCGACGGTCACCGCCGGATTCGGGCCGGCCAGCCCGGTCCTCGACGTCGTCCCGCTCTTCGAGTCGGCCGAGGCGCTGGCCGGCTGCGCCGGGATCCTCGAGGCCCTGTTCACCGATCCGGCCTATCGGGCCCACCTCCGGGCCCGGGGCGACCGCCAGGAGGTGATGCTCGGCTACTCGGACTCGAACAAGGAGTCCGGCTTCCTGGCCGCCAACTGGATGCTCCACCGGGCGCAGTCGGACCTGGTCGAGGTGACCCGCCGCCACGGCCTCGAGCTGACCGTCTTTCACGGCCGCGGCGGGGCGATCGGGCGGGGCGGGGGACCGACGAACCGGGCCATCCGGGCCCTCGCCCCGGGCTCGCTCGACGGGCGCCTGAAGCTGACCGAGCAGGGCGAGGTGATCGCCGCCCACTACGCCGACGCCACGATCGCCCGCCGTGAGCTCGAGCAGATGACGAACGCGGTGCTCAGCGCCTCGACCCCCGAGCACGAGGCGCGACTCCGCGAGCTGGCGGCCCAGGGTCGCCCGATCATGGACGAGCTCGCCGAACGGGCCCGGGTGGCCTACCGGGCCCTCGTCTGGGACGAGCCGGCGTTCGCCCGCTTCTTTCGCGATACGACCCCGATCAGCGAGATCTCCGCCCTCCGGCTCGGCTCCCGCCCGGCGGCCCGGGGCAGGCTGGAGCGCGAACGGCCCGACCGGGGCGACGCCGCCGAGGGCGACGACGTGGTCCCCTCGCTGGCCGACCTGCGGGCGATCCCGTGGGTCTTCGCCTGGTCGCAGTCGCGGCTCGACCTCCCCGGCTGGTACGGGCTCGGCTCCGCCCTCGAGGGCTACCGGGCGGCCCACGGCGACGAGGCGCTCGAGGCGCTCGGCCGCCTCTACCGGCGCTGGCCGTTCCTCGAGAGCGTGCTCGACAACGCCGAGCTGATCCTCGCCCGGGCCGACCTCGGCGTCGCCCGCCGGTATGCCTCGCTGGCGCGCTGGCCGGAGGCCCGGCGGTTCATGGAGGCGATCGAGGACGAATACCGGCGCTCGGTCACGCTCCTGCTCCGGGTCACCGGCCACGGGCGCCTGCTCGACCGATCGCCCGCCCTCCAGCGCTCGATCGCCCTGCGCAACCCGTACGTCGACCCGCTCTCCGACCTCCAGGTCCGGCTCCTCGAACGGCTCCGGAGCCTGCCGCCGGGCGATCCCGACCGGCCGCGCCTGCTGCGCCTCGTCCAGCTCACCGTGAACGGGGTCGCGGCAGGACTCCAGAACACCGGCTAGGCTTCCGGTCATGGCCCGCCGTTCCGCCGTTCCGCCCCGCGACCCCGCGGCTCGTCCGCCTCGCGAACCCGCCGGTTGCACGCCGGCGGCAGGGTCCGGGCGCGCGCCGGGTTCCCGGCCCGCCTCGGACAGACCGTCCCTGCGCCTGCCCGCCGACGACCCGGCCATCTTCGAGCTCGACCTGGCCGGCTTGCGCCAGCGCTGGGCCGAAGCGATGAACCGGCCGGCGATCAGCGCCGAGGCAATGACCGGGGCCGACCGCCGCGCTCAGGCGCTCGGGGTGCCCGCCAGCCGGCTGATGGAGCATGCCGGGACGGCCGTCGCGGCCGCGGTCCGGGCGCTGGCCGTGGCGACCGAGCGCTGGGGTCACGGCCCGATCCTCGTCCTGTGCGGCCCGGGCAACAATGGGGGCGACGGGTTCGTGGCCGCCCGCCGGCTGGCCCGGCTGGGCGCTCAGGTGATCGTCGCCTTCGTGGCCAGCGAGGGGCGCCCGAAGGGGGAGGCCGCCGGTCCGAACTGGGACCGTCTCGAGGGCGAGTCCGGGGTGAACCGGGTTCACACGCCGGTCGCGCGCGACGTCGCGATCCTCGCTCAGCACGTCGACCGGGCGAGCGTGGTCGTCGATGCCCTGCTGGGGACCGGTGTCCGGGGCGTCCTGCGCGAGCCGATCCGCTCGGCGGTCGAGCTGATCGGCCAGGCTCGGGCGGCCGGCGTCCCGGTCGTGGCCGTCGACACTCCCACCGCGGTCGACCTCACGAGCGGCGAGCCCAGCGACCCGGTCGTCCGGGCAGATCTCACGGTCACCTTCCACCGGCCGAAGCTCGG
>CAYMBB010000209.1:0-4939 GCA_964388515.1 uncultured Anaerolineaceae bacterium | reverse complement strand
ACGATCACGGACGCGCCACCGGCGCGACAGACGACAGACGATGCACGCTTCACCACGAACCACCGACCCGGGACGGGGACGCTGATGGCGGCCCCGGACCTGAACCTGTTCGGCGCCGACCCGAACACCGTCCTGATCGGCGGCCTGGCGCTTCTCGTCATCGGCGCTCTGGCGCTCGATCTGGGCGTCTTCCATCGCCAGGCACACGTCGTCAAGACACGCGAGGCGCTCGCCTGGACCGCTGTCTGGGTGTCGCTCGCCGTCGTGTTCGGGATCGGTCTGGCGCTGGTCAAGGGCGTCGACACCGGGCTCGAGTACTTCACGGGTTACGCGATCGAGTACTCGCTGAGCATGGACAACGTGTTCGTGTTCACCTTGATCTTCGGGGCCTTCGCGGTGCCCCGCGAGTACCAGCACCGGGTGCTGTTCTGGGGCGTCGTCGGGGCGCTCGTCATGCGCCTCCTGATGATCCTGGCCGGGACCGCCCTGATCGAGCGCTGGAGCTTCGTCCTCTCCCTGTTCGGCGCGTTCCTCGTCTTCACCGGCCTCCGGATGCTCGTCTCGCGCAGCGACCACTCGACCGAGCCTGGGCGGAACATCCTCGTTCGCCTTGCCCGCCGTCGCTTCCGCGTGACCGAAGGGTTCGACGGTCAGCGGTTCTTCGTCCGGACCGCTGCCGGGCGGGCCGTCACGCCGTTGTTCCTCGCCCTGCTCGTCGTCGAGTTCAGCGACCTCGTCTTCGCGGTGGACTCCATCCCGGCCATCTTCGCCGTGACGACCGACCCGCTCGTCGTCTACGCAAGCAACGCCTTCGCGATCCTCGGCCTCCGGTCCCTCTACTTCCTGCTCGCCGGCGCGGCGGCACGGTTCCGCTACCTCAAGGTCGGCCTGGCGGTGATCCTCACCTTCGTCGGGGCCAAGCTCCTCGTGGCCGACCTCGTCCACCTCCCGACGTTCGTCTCGCTGGCCGTCGTCGTATCGGTCCTGGGCGTGGCGATCGTCGGCTCGGCCGTCGCGGAGCGGGCCGAACACGCGTCAGCCCGCGGCCTGCGCGCCACGGGCTGACGGGGGTGGTGCGCCGGGTCGGAGGAGGGACGGCCGGCGCGGGGAGAAACTGTTGCTATAGTGAACTAGGCCAACGCGAACGATACTTGGACTAGCGCACTATGTCAACAGGACGGCGATCCGATGGCCCTCGAGTCCGCCCAGCCTCCGCCGGCTGAGCGGGGCGGCCGCGATCTCGACGTCGAGCGCGACTCCGACGTCCCGATCTCGACCCAGATCTACTGGCAGCTCGCCTACCAGATCGACTCCGGGCGACTCCTGCCCGGCGTCCGGCTGCCCCCGGTGCGCGAGCTCGGGGCGGCCCTGCGCGTCAACCCGAACACGATCCGGGCGGTCTACCGTCGCCTGGCCGATGCGGGCTACGTGATGAGCCGCCATGGGGCGGGGACGCACGTCGCCGACCGGCCACCCCAGCGGCGCGGCGCGGAGGCGCTGGCCGGGATCGTGGCCGAGATGCTCCGCCGCGCGGCCTCGGCCGGGTTCACCGCCGACGAGGTGGCCGCCGCCACGTTCGCCGCCGCGACCGAACGCCGCCGCCCCGGGCCGCTCGTCCGGATCCTGTTCGCCGAATGCACGAACGCCGACGCGACGTACGACGCCGAGCGGATCGCCGAGGCGTTCCCGGCCGACGTCGAAGCCGAGGGCAGCCTCCTCGAGGAGCTGCCCGAGCGACTCGAGCGCTTCCACTACGACCTCGTCGCGACGACGACGTTCCATGCCGACGAAGCCCAGGCGTACGTCGGGGGACGCGCCCCGGTGATCGCGATGCTCGTTGGCCCGGGCTACGTCGACCTCGTCCAGGAGATCGCAAACCTGCCGCCGGGGGCGCGGGTCGGGATCGTGTGCGCCTCGGCCCGCGGCACGGACAACATCGGCGAGACGCTCCGGATCGCCGGCACGAACGGGGTCGAGATCGTTTCGGCGACGCCCGGCGCTCCGGGAGAGATCGAACGGGTCGACGCGACGGCGAATCTGATCCTGATGTCGCGCGAGGCGCTCGCCCAGGGGCTCGATGGCCAGCTCAGCCGTCACGAGCGGATCCGCGAGTGGACGTACGAGTTCGACCCGTCGGGCCTCGAGCTCCTGCGCCGGGCGATCGAGCACGTCCGCGCCAACCGTGCCCGCGAGGCCGCCTCCTGACCTTGCCCGGATGCTATCCTCGGCGGGCCGTCCCGCTCGAGCGGCGAGCCGACCGGAGGGAACGTCCGAACCGATGGTGATGGAGTTCCACGTCGCGCGCGCCGCGCGGGACCGCTACCGGTTCGACGAGTCGCTCTTCTCCCTGACCGGCAACGTCATCCTGCCCGACTTCGCCGCCACGCGGCGGTTCGCCCAGCGGATGAACGAGGCGCGCGACCTTGCCCGCGCCCCGGAGCAGGCGGTCCTGGCCGGCGAGCTGAACGCGATGGGCCTGATCGACGAGATCCTCCACCACGTCGTCGCGCTCTACCGCGCGCAGGTGGATCGGACGGTCATCGCCCGGGCGCTCGAGGCGCTCGAGCGGCGGCTCGGCGCCGATGCCGTCGACAGGGTCCTGGCGGCCTTCGTCGAGGAGTTCCCCAGCGTGGCGGTCTACCGCGGCCAGGCGAGCCCGGCCGATGATCTCGACGGCGCGACCGACGGTATCCCGAACCGCGAGATCGCCCTCGAGGAGCTGCTCCTCCTCTGGCTGGCGAACGTCAACCCGGCCTTCGCGCCGTTCGGCGAGCTGTTCGACGACTCGAGCCTGGAGCGGACGACGGCCTACCGGCGCGTCGTCCGCGAGCTCGAGGCCTTCTTCGCTGCCCAGCCGCCGTTCGGACCCGACCGTCAGCCGCTGGTCACGATGCTCCGCAGCCCCGCTCTCGCCGCGCCCGACTCGCTGCCCGGCCAGCTGCGCTACATCCGCGAGCGCTGGGGGCTCCTGCTCGAGCGGTTCCTCGACCGGCTCGTGGTCAGCCTCGACGTCCTCTCCGAGGAGGAGCGCGCCCGCTGGCTGCGCTTCCACGGCGGGGCCGGTGACGGACGCGGGGCCGGGGAGGTGCCCGGCCTGGCCGGCCTCGAGTTCGAGCCCGAGCGCTTCAGCCGCGACCGCGACTGGATGCCCCGGCTCGTGCTCATGGCCAAGAGCGTCTACGTCTGGCTCGACCAGCTCTCACGCCGCTACGGGCGGGAGATCCGGACGCTCGACGCGATCCCCGACGAGGAGCTCGACACGCTCGCCCGCTGGGGGATCAGCGGGCTCTGGCTGATCGGGCTCTGGGAGCGCAGTCGCGCCTCGGCCCTGATCAAGCATCTGCGGGGCAACCCCGAGGCGGTCGCCTCGGCCTATTCGCTGATGGACTACCGGATCGCCGACGACCTCGGCGGCGAGGGCGCCTGGGCCAGCCTGCGCGATCGGGCCTGGGCGCGCGGCATCCGGCTCGCCTCGGACATGGTCCCCAACCACATGGCGATCGACTCGCGCTGGGTGATCGAGCACCCCGAGCGGTTCCTCTCGCTGCCGTACAGCCCGTTTCCCTCGTACTCGTTCACCGGGCTCGACCTCTCGAGCGACGAGCGGGTGGGAATCTTCCTCGAGGACCACTACTGGGACAACTCGGATGCCGCGGTGGTCTTCAAGCGGGTCGATCGCCGGACCGGCGAGGAGCGCTACATCTACCACGGCAACGACGGCACGAGCTTCCCCTGGAACGACACCGCCCAGCTCGACTACCTGAAGGCGGAGGTGCGCGAGACCGTCATCCGGACGATCCTGCACGTCGCCCGCCAGTTCCCGATCATCCGCTTCGACGCCGCGATGACCCTGGCCAAGCGCCACATCCAGCGGCTCTGGTACCCGGAGCCGGGCTCCGGGGGCGGGATCCCGTCGCGGGCCGAGCACGGGCTGACGAAGGCCGCCTTCGACGCCGCGATGCCGGTCGAGTTCTGGCGCGAGGTCGTCGACCGGGTCGCCGCCGAGGCGCCCGACACGCTCCTCCTGGCCGAGGCGTTCTGGATGCTCGAGGGTTACTTCGTCCGCACGCTCGGGATGCACCGGGTCTACAACAGCGCGTTCATGCACATGCTCCGCGACGAGGACAACGCCGGCTACCGGCGGGTGATCAAGGACACGCTCGAGTTCGACCCGGAGATCCTCAAGCGGTACGTCAATTTCATGAACAACCCCGACGAGAAGACGGCCGTCGAGCAGTTCGGCAAGGGCGACAAGTACTTCGGCATCTGCACCCTGATGGCGACCCTGCCCGGCCTGCCGATGCTCGGCCACGGCCAGGTCGAGGGGTTCACCGAGAAGTACGGGATGGAGTACCGGCGGGCCTACCAGGACGAGCCGGTCGACGAGTGGCTGGTGGCCCGCCACGAGCGCGAGATCTTCCCGCTCTTCCACCGCCGGCACCTGTTCGCCGAGGTGCGCGACTTCCTGCTCTACGACGTCGTCGCCCCCGACGGATCGGTGATCGAGGACGTCTTCGCCTACTCGAACCGCGCCGGCGGTGAGCGCTCGCTGGTCGTCTACCACAACCGCTATGCCAGCGCTCGGGGCTGGATCCGGATCTCCGTCCCGTATGCCGAGAAGGGCGGCCCGGACGGCGGCCGGACGCTCCGCCGACGGACGCTCGGCGAGGGTCTGGGCCTGACCGACGACCCGGATCGCTGGCTCGCCTGGCGCGATTCGATCTCCGGCCTCGAGTACCTGCGCGACTGCCGGACGCTCGTCCGCGAGGGGCTGTACGTGGAGCTCGACGCGTATCGCTGCCACGTCTTCCTCGACGTCCGCGAGCTCGTGGACGGTCCGGCCCGGCTCTACCGCCGGCTCGCCGAGCGGCTCGGCGGGCGGGGCGTCCCCTCGATCGAGGAAGCGCTCCGCGAGCTCAAGCTCGAGCCGGTGCATCGG
>CAYMBB010000208.1:0-4947 GCA_964388515.1 uncultured Anaerolineaceae bacterium | reverse complement strand
CCGATCGTGCCGATGTTGACGTGCGGCTTCGTCCGCTCGAACTTCTTCTTGGCCATCGTTGACCGCTCCTCGCTCCTCGCGACCGCTCGGGGTCTCGTTCAGACCTTGGACTTCTGGATGAGCTCCGCGGCAACGCTGGCCGGGACCTCGGCGTAGTGGGACAGCTCCATCGAGTAGCTCGCCCGGCCCTGGGTCATCGACCGCAGGTCCGTGGCATAGCCGAACATCTCGGCCAGGGGGACGAAGGCCCGGACGACGGTCGTCGATCCGCGCGAGTCCATCCCCTCGACCTGGCCGCGCCGGCTGTTCAGGTCGCCGATCACGTCGCCCATGAACTGCTCGGGCATCGTCACCTCGACCCGCATGATCGGCTCGAGGATCGTCGGGCTCGCCTTCTCGACGGCGTCCTTGACGGCCATCGAGCCGGCGATCTTGAACGCCATCTCGCTCGAGTCGACCTCGTGGTACGACCCGTCGAACAGGGTCGCCCGGACGTCGACCATCGGGTAGCCGGCGTAGATCCCGGTGGCGAGCGTCTCGCGGATCCCGGCCTCGACGGCCTTGATGTACTCGCGCGGGATCGTGCCGCCGACGATCTTGTCGACGAACTCGTACCCGCCACCCTTCGGGAGCGGCTCGAGCCTGATGACCGCGTGACCGTACTGGCCCTTGCCGCCGGTCTGGCGCACGAAGCGCCCGTTGCCCTCGGCAGGGCGGCGGATCGTCTCGCGGTAGGAGACCGACGGCCGGCCGACGTTCGCGGCCACCTTGAACTCGCGGACCATCCGGTCGACGAGGACGTCGAGGTGAAGCTCGCCCATGCCGGCGATCCGGGTCTGGCCCGACTCCTCGTCGGTGTGGACGCGGAAGGTCGGGTCCTCCTCGGCCAGCCGCTGGAGGGCGATCGCGAGCTTGTCCTGGTCGGCCTTCGTCTTGGGCTCGATCGCGACCTCGATGACTGGCTCGGGGAAGGTCATCGACTCGAGGATCACCGGGTGGTCCGGATCGGTCAGCGTGTCGCCGGTGAACGTCTCCTTCAGCCCGACCGCGGCCGCGATGTCGCCGGCGTAGACCTCGTCGATCTCCTCGCGGTGGTTGGCGTGCATCTGGAGGATTCGCCCGATCCGCTCCTTGCGGCCCTTGGTCGTGTTCAGGACGTACGAGCCGGCCTTAAGGGTCCCGGAGTAGACGCGGAAGAAGGCGAGCTTGCCGACGAACGGATCGGCCGCGATCTTGAAGGCGAGGGCGCTGAACGGCTCGCTGTCGTCGGGGGTCCGGAGGACCTCGGCGTGGGTGACCGGGTGCTCGCCGATGACCGGCGGGACGTCGAGGGGCGAGGGCAGGAAGGCGACGACCGCGTCGAGCATCGGCTGGATGCCCTTGTTCTTGAGCGCCGAGCCGGTCAGGACCGGCACGATTCGGTACTGGAGCGTGCCGAGCCGGAGACCATGGACGATCTCCGCCTCGGTCAGCTCCTCGCCCTCGAGGAACTTGTGGGTGAGGGCGTCGTCGACCTCGGCGACCGCCTCGATCATCCGCTCGCGGTGGGCGCGCGCCTCGTCGAGCAGCTCGGCCGGGATGTCGACGACCTCGATCTGCGAGCCGAGGTCGTCGCGGTAGATGATCGCCTCCATCCGGATCAGGTCGATCACCCCGCGGAAGCTGTCCTCGGACCCGATCGGCAGCTGGATCGGCACCGCGTTCGCCCCGAGCCGGTCATGGATCATGTCCACGCAGCGCCAGAAGTCGGCGCCGGTTCGGTCGAGCTTGTTGATGAAGCAGATCCGGGGGACCCGGTAGCGATCGGCCTGGCGCCAGACGGTCTCCGACTGGGGCTCTACGCCAGCCACGCCGTCGAACACGACGACCGCCCCGTCGAGGACGCGGAGACTCCGCTCGACCTCGACCGTAAAGTCCACGTGCCCGGGCGTATCGATGATGTTGATGCGGTGATCCTTCCAGAAGCAGGTCGTCGCGGCGGCGGTGATCGTGATCCCGCGCTCCTGCTCCTGGGGCATCCAGTCCATCGTGGCCGCGCCCTCGTGGACCTCACCGATCTTGTAGATCTTCTTCGTGTAGAAGAGGATCCGCTCGGTCACGGTCGTCTTGCCCGCGTCGATATGGGCGATGATGCCGATGTTCCGCGTCCTGGCGAGCGGAACCTGTCGTGCCACGGTCTCGTTACGCTCCGATCAGTCCTACCACTTGAAATGGCTGAAGGCCTTGTTCGCCTCGGCCATCTTGTGGGTGTCCTCGCGACGCTTGACCGCCGCGCCGAGACCGTTCATCGCATCGACGAACTCGGCGGCGAGCTTCTCGCTCATGCTCTTGCCGTTGCGCTTGCGGGCCGCCTGGACGAGCCAGCGGACGCCGAGCGAGAGGCGGCGGTCGCCCCGGATCTCGACCGGGACCTGGTACGTCGCGCCACCGACCCGGCGGGGCTTGACCTCGATGATCGGGGTCGCGTTGCGCAACGCGGCCTCGAGGACCTCGATCCCCGGGCGGCGGGCCTGGGCCTCGGCGCGGGCGAGCGCCTCGCGCAGGATCCGGTCCGAGAGGTGGCGCTTTCCGTTCGTCATCAGCTTGGCCGTGAACCGGGATGTCGTCCGGTTGGCAGGGACGGTCTGGTACTTTGCCTTGCGCGGGATGTTGACGCGACGCGGCATCTACCTCTTCCCTCCGGGCTGGGCCGTCGCCTTCGCGCCGTACTTCGAGCGACCCTGCTTGCGATCCCGCACGCCCGCCGCATCGAGGGTGCCACGGATGATGTGGTACTTGACCGACGGCAGGTCCTTCACTCGGCCGCCACGGACGAGCACGACCGAGTGCTCCTGGAGGTTGTGCCCGATGCCCGGGATGTAGGCCGTAACCTCCATCTGGTTGGTCAGGCGGACGCGGGCGATCTTGCGCAATGCCGAGTTCGGCTTCTTGGGCGTCATCGTGCGCACCTGCAGGCAGACGCCGCGCTTCTGAGGAGCGCCCGGAATGGGCTCCTGGCGCTGCTTCAGGCTGTTCCAGTTCTTGCGCATTGCCGGCGCCTTGACCTTCGCGATCTTGGGCGTCCGGCCATGGCGCACGAGCTGGCTGATCGTCGGCACGGAGACGCTGCTCCTTTCAGGTTCCTGGTTGATGGTCATCATTGGGCCGGCCCCCGTCGGCACCCGCGGCTGGCCGCTGGGCGAGGCCGTCTGGTCGGGTCCGCTGGTCGGTGACGACGTGTCCGTCACCTGCGATCGCCGGTACCGGGCGTGGACCCGCTCGGGACCACGAAGGCGGAGTGTATCAGCGGCCCGAAGAGGGTGTCAAACGACGATCGTGGCCGCCCGGCGGCCCAGCGATCCCATCTCCGAGCCGCTCCGGCTCAGCCGGCCGGCGAACCCTCCGTCCCCGCGTCTGCCGATCCGTCCTCGCCGGCGAACGGGTTCACCAGCTCCTCGTCGTCGGATTCGGCCGTTTCGGCGCTCGCGGCCAGCAGTGACGCCAGCCCCGCGGCCTCCTCCTCCTCGGAGCGGGCGCCGCCCTCCTCGAGGAACGGATTGTACTCGGCTTCCGGGAGCGCCTCGAGCGCCTCGCCGGCGAGGGCCTCGAGGGCGGCCCGGCGCTGGCGCTCGCGGGCAGCGGCGATGTTCTGGGGCGCGCCCGTCCCGGCCGGGATGAGCTTGCCGATGATCACGTTCTCCTTGAGACCGATCAGGTGATCCTTGGCGCCGTTGATCGCCGCCTCGGTCAGCACCCTGGTCGTCTCCTGGAACGACGCCGCGGCCAGGAAGCTCGAGGTGTTGAGCGACGCCTTCGTCACCCCGAGCAGGACCGTCTGGGCCGTGGCCGGTTCGCCGCCCTCGGCCAGGACCCGGTTGTTCGTCTCCTCGAAGTCGAGCCGGTCGATCAGCTCGGTCGGCAGGAGGTCCGTGTCGCCGGGCTGGTCGATCCGGACCTTGCGCAGCATCTGGCGGACGATGATCTCGATGTGCTTGTCGTTGATCGCGACGCCCTGGCTGCGGTAGACCTTCTGGACCTCCTTGACGAGGTAGCGCTGGACAGCGTCCTTGCCCCGCGTTTCGAGGTACTCCTGCGGGTTGATCGGACCGTCGGTGATCGCGTCGCCGGCCCGGATCTCCTGGCCGTCCTCGACCTTGAGCTTGGCGTTGTGCGGGATGGCGTACTCGCGTTCGACGACATCCTCGGCCCGCACGACGAGCCCGTCCTTGTCCTCGACCAGGAAGCCCTTGACCGGCGCCACGACTTCGGGGCCGCCCTCCACCCGGGCGACGACCTGGTCCTTCTCGACCAGGTCGCCCGCCGCGGTGAGCAGCCCCGCGCCGGCCGGCCGGGCGAGCGAGGTGTCGTACGACTCGCGGCCCGTCACCTTCCCCTTCGTGCCCGTGTCGGCCCGCATGATCCCCACGATGCCGTCGCTGTGCCTCACCTCAGCCCTCCCCTTCGTGATGCGCGCCCCGACACGCCCCTCACCCCGGGCCCGAGCCCATGGGGTTGCCCAACGCGGGCTATCGCATCGGTCCGTACGGAAAAACCGTCCAGCTCGCAAGCGACATCTACCGGCCGAACGGGATCGAAGTCTCCCCCGACGGCAAGCGCTTGTACGTCGCGGCGTTCAACGCCAAACGCCTTCCGGCGAACCCGAAAGGTCCGGCGGCGGACAAGTTCGGAATCGAAATGGGCGGAATCGTCGCCTACGACCTCGATTCGGCCGGCAATACCGCCAACGGCCGGGTGATCTATCGCAACGACGAACTGGGGGTCGACGGCATGGCCGTGGACCGTCAGGGAAACTTGTACGTGGCCATGCACAACGGCAATCCCAAGGCACCGGCGCGCGCCATCGTGGTGCTGAATCCCGACGGCCAGCTGGTCGAGCGCATTCCGGCGCCGAGCGAAGGACTCACCACCAACCTTGGCTTTGGCCGCGGCGCCGATGCGGGTTCGCTC
>CAYMBB010000207.1:0-4975 GCA_964388515.1 uncultured Anaerolineaceae bacterium | reverse complement strand
ACGAAGTACGGGGAGATGTAGCCGCGGTCGAACTGCATCCCCTCGGTGTATTCCTTCTCCAGGCCGAGGGACTGGCCCTCCTCGACGGTGATCACGCCGTCCTTGCCGACCTTGTCCATCACCTCGGCGATGATCTCGCCGACCTCGGGGTCCGCCGCGCTGATCGCGGCCACCGCGGCGACCTGCTCGCGGGTCTCGACCGGGCGAGCCTGCTTGCGGATCTCCTCGACGATCGTCTCGACCGCCTTCTCGATGCCGCGCTTGACGACCATCGGGTTCGCCCCGGCGGTGACGACGCGCAGGCCCTCGGTGACCATCGCCTGGCCGAGCACGACCGCGGTCGTCGTGCCGTCGCCGGCGACGTCATCGGTCTTGGTGGCGACTTCCTTGAGGAGCTGGGCACCCATGTTCTCGAACGGGTCGTCGAGCTCGATGTCGCGGGCGATCGTGACGCCGTCGTTGGTGATCGTGGGCGACCCGAACTTCTTGTCCAGGACGACGTTCCGGCCCTTCGGCCCGAGCGTCACCTTGACCGCATCGGCGAGGCGGTCGATGCCGCGCTTGAGTGAGCGACGCGCGGTCTCGTCGAAGATCAGCTGCTTAGCCAATTCGTGTGTCCCTCCGGGAGCGTTGGTGGTCGATGGCTGGTGGGTGGGGCCGGGCTCGGGAGTCGTGGGGCTCGACGGGCAGTCCCGGACGGTCGGACCCCGGCCGCCTTCGTTCGGTGACTAGTCCTCGACGATCGCGAGGATGTCCTTCTGGCTGACGATGAGCAGCTCCTCGCCGTCGACCTTGAACTCGGTCCCGGCGTACTTCGCGTAGAGGACCTTCTGGCCCTCCTTGACGTCCATCTGCTCACGCTTGCCGTCCTCGAGGAAGCGGCCCGGTCCGACGGCCAGGATCGTCCCCTCCTGGGGCTTCTCCTTGGCGGTGTCCGGAAGGACGATGCCGCTCTTCGTCATCTCCTCGCGGGGGGTCGGCTTGATCACGACGCGGTCGCCCAGGGGGCGAAGCTTCGTCGCAGAAGCAGTGGCGGTGGCCAAGGTGCGAACCTCCGTCTTTCGGCGGGCGTGCGTCGACCGCCGGTCTTCATTCGATCTGGGGCGCGAGGCGGTGGGCCTCCGCGTAGCCCCGATGACTGCGTGCGTCGCGTCGGCTGCGAACCGAGGCTCGTCCGGGCGCCCGGACAGCGCTCGTTCACGTCTCGCTCGCCGCTTTAGCACTCTCGTTGTCCGAGTGCTAAGAAGACTAGCCGAGCGGTGCCGGCCGTGTCAAGGACGTTTCCGGAGGCGCACGGCGCCGAGGCAGGGTGAGATCAGGGATGCGCGACGTCGACGAGGACACGCCCGGCGGCCTGGTCGACGGCCACCCGAGCGCAGCCGGGCGCCGCGGTCCCGATCAGCCAGGAGACGATCCCCTCGAACGCCTCGCTCCGGACGACCTCGCGGACGGCGGGGCCGGGCGCCGTCAGCCGTCCCGGGCCGGGATCGGACGGGTTGCCCTGCTCGTCGGCGAGCACCATATCGCGGAAGGTGAGGGCGATGAAGCGCTGCCCGGCCACGGCCAGGGGCCGGCCGCTCGCCCCCTCGACGAAGGGCGGGCTGGTCGGGGCGACGGCCAGGCCGGGCGTGGACCCGCCCCCGTCGCCGGCGGGGCCGAACTCGAACGCGACCCGGTCGAAGCCGGCCATGACGGTGACGCTCAGGCCGGTCAGGCGATTGCTCGGCGGGACGAGGGCGAGAACCGGCACCGGGCAGCCGAACGCCGCCGACGGCTCGACGGTGGCCGGCGGGGGCGCCGTCGCCGGCAGAGGCGTCGTCGCCGGTGGGGACGCTGTCGCCGGGACAGCCGGCAGGGTCGGGAGCGTCGGTCCGACCGACGGAGGCGCGGCCGCCTGGCAGGCGCCGGCGAGCGCCAGCACGAGGAGGATGAGCGGGGCCGAGCGCGACATCGGACCTCCTATGGCTCCAGGCAGAGCGGGATCGAGTCGCCCGAGCCGGTCGGCTGCTCGGTTTCGTCGCGCTCGTCGTAGACCTTGACGGCGACGACCTCAGGGAACGGGAGAAGGTTGGCCCGGATCAAATTCGCGATCGTGTACGTTGCCCCGCCACTCTGGCAGGCGCCATCGAGGTAGACGTGCGCGACGCCGTCGATGAGACGGAGCGCCCGGACCCCGCTGAACCCGCTTGTCACGTCGGTCAGGCCAGCCGCCCGTTCGGCGGGCGTGGGGCCCGCGAACAGTGCCCGGACCGTCGCCAGGGCTCGGCTCTCGACGTCGGTAACGCCGGTCGCCGGCCGCCGCACGATCACCTCGTACGGCGGGATGGCGGCCGCGTACCGGCCCTCGTCGAGGAAGTAGACGAGGAGGTCGGACGGGTTGGGCGGGCTGGCCGTTGCGGGCGTGAGGGCAGTCGGGCCGCCGGGGACGAGCTCGGGCCCGCATCCACCGAGTCCCACCAGGAAGGCCGCCGCCAGGAAGGCCAGGATGCGCCGACCGCACAGTCGTCGGGTCATCGTCGCCACCTCCGATCCGATCCTATCCCCGCCGGCGGTCCGACCCAAGGGCCGTTGGCCACGACCGCCGTCGGGGACGCCGGCGCTGCGACCGGGGCCGGGGGTGGGCCGAGCAGGACGGTGCCGTGGCCGGGGCTGCGCGACCCGACCCTCGCCCGCCGGCAGGCGTTCTTCGCCGGAGAACAAACCGGCGGTGCCGGCTCGCTCCGGGCCGGGTTTGGCGCCGGACATCTCGCGGTCAAGAACAAACCGGCCGAATCCAGCCTCACACGGGCTCTGGAAGGGCCCAGAGAGCAGCCGCTCGGGCGTCTTGTCCCGCTGGCAAGAACGGCGCCAGCCGGGAAGCGCGCACGCTGCCGGATCCGGTCGCAGAAGGCCCAGCCGGCCGGGTGACAGGCTGGCGCTGAGGCGGGCCCGGCGGGCTACGGCGCTCAGCGCCGGTAGGACGGTGGCACTGAGCGCCGGTGCGACGGCGGCGCTCAGCGCGGGCGGGGCGGCGGCACTCAGCGCCGGCGCGAACAGGGCAGGATCGCGTCGTAGTTGGCGACGAGGCGCTCGCCGATCGCGGCCGGATCCTCGGCCCGTTGCTCCGCCAGCCAGCGGGCGGTGATCGCGACCCACTCGGGCTCGTTCCGCCGCCGCGGCGCGCCCGGCGGCGAGAGGTACGGGGCGTCGGTCTCGACAAGGACGCGGTCGCCGGGCACGGTCCGGGCCACCTCGGCCGACGATTCCTCCCCCGGCCGAAAGACGAGGCCGCTGAACGAGATCGCCAGACCCAGCCCCAGAACCGTCTCAGCGTAGTCGAGCGGGCCGGAGAACGAGTGGACGATCGCCGCCGGCCGGTCCCCGAAGGCGCGGGTCATGGTCGGGTCCCCCACTCCGGCCGCCCGGAGTTCGGCCACGAGCGCGTCCTGGGCATCGCGTCGCCCGGCTGCCGACCGGCAATGGAGGATCGCCGGCTTGCCGGTCGCGAGCGCGAGGGCGAGGTTGCGCCGCAGGTTCAGCAGCTGCGACTCGATCGGCGAGAAGGCCCGGTCGAAGTCGAGCCCGGTCTCCCCGACGGCGACGACGCGCGGGTCGGCCGCCGCCTGGACGAACCAGGCCCAGGCTGCGTCGTCGACGTTCGCCGCCTCGTGCGGGTGGACCCCGACCGCCGCGTCGAGCCAGGGGTGTCGCTCGGCCAGCGCGAGCGCCGCCTCGCCCGAGGCCCGGTCCCAGCCCGGGACGAGGATCCGCTCGACGCCGGCCAGGCGCGCCCCGCCCAGGACGAGGTCAGCGTCGGCGGCGAAGCGCTCGGCCTGGAGGTGGCAGTGCGAGTCGACGAGGCGCATCCGGGGCGACGGGCGGCTGTCAGGCGCCGCGCCCGGCGTCCGCCTCGGCCTCGGCCTCGGCCTCGAGGCGCGGGAAGAGGGGCACCGGCGTGCCGAGGCGTCCCGACTCCGCCGCGTGCGCGCCCCAGGCCAGCTCGTCGAGCACGGGCGGCCCGCCGTTGCCGTCGGGGGCGTATGGATATGCCAGGCCGAGCAGGTCCGCGATCCGGGGCGCCGTCCCGGGCAGGAACGGGGCCGCCGCCAGGCCGACCAGCCGGCAGGCCTCGACGAGATCGCCGAGCACACCCCGCAGGCGCGCTGCAGCCGGCTCGTCACCGGCCTTGGCCGCCGTGGCCAGGACCCACGGCTGCTCGGCGTCGACGACCCGGTTGGCCGCCCCGACGAACTCCCACAGCTCGGCCAGCGCTTCGTGGAGCAGACAGTCCTCGAGCTTGCGCCGGTAGGCCTCGAGGGTCGGGCCCCAGGCGAGCGCGAGCGACGAGTCGGACGGACCGCGCGGCGCCGGACGCTCTCCGGCAAGGTAGCGGTTGGCCATCGAGACCGTCCGGTTGACGAGGTTGCCGAAGTCGTTCGCCAGGTCGGCGTTGTAGCGTCGGACGAACGAATCCCAGGACACGTCGCTGTCGCGGTCGAAGGCGACCTCGCGCAGGGTCACGTACCGCGCCCCGTCCGCGCCGAAGGCGGCGACGACCGCGTCGGGGTCGAGGAAGTTGCCCCGGCTCTTGCTCATCCGTTCGCCCTGGACGAGCAGCCAGCCGTGGACCCAGACCCGGCGGGGCGCCTCCAGCCCGGCGCTCCAGAGCATCGCCGGCCAGTAGATCGTGTGGAAGCGGGCGATGTCCTTGCCGATCACGTGGAGGTCGGCGGGCCACCAGTAGGCGAACGAGGCCGGGTCGTCCGGGAACCCGGCCCCGGTGATGTAGTTGATCAGCGCGTCATACCAGACGTAGATCGTGCCGGCCGCCGGGTCCCATGTCCCGTCCGGCAGGAGCGACGAGGACCCATCCTCGCGGATCGGGAACGGGATCCCCCAGCTCGCGCCGGCCCGGCTGATCGAGAAGTCCTCGAGGCCGCCGCGGATGAAGCCGAGCATCTCGTTCCGGCGGTACTCGGGGGCGACGAAGTCGGGG
>CAYMBB010000206.1:0-4976 GCA_964388515.1 uncultured Anaerolineaceae bacterium | reverse complement strand
GGTGACGAACCGGGGCTTGCGCATATACCCCACTGGGGTATCCTCCGCCCTACTACGTCTCTGTAGTATCGATGGAGGAAGCCATGCGCCGACTGACCGTCCTGATGATCGGCCTCGTCGTCGTCCTTGCTGCCTGCGGCAGTGCGGCCACGACCACTCCGCCCGCGTCGGGCGAGCCCGTGACATCCGCTGCGCCGGGGGCCACCGCGACGGCCGCGGGCCCCAGCGGGGGCATCGTCACGATCGGGCTGTACCAGGAACCTGACAACCTGAACCCGTACCTCGCGGTCCAGACGGCGAGCCGCCTGGTTCGCCGGCTGGCCCTCGAGGGCCTGCTCGAGGCGGATCCGCAGGGCAACTACGTCCCGGGTCTGGCCGAGACGGTCCCGACCGTCGAAAACGGCGGCATCTCCGCGGACGGGCTCACGATCACCTACAAGCTCAAGTCCGGCCTGAAGTGGTCCGATGGCGACCCGGTCACGTCCGCCGACGTGAAGTTCACCTGGGAACTCATCATGGACCCGGCCAGCAAGGTCAACTCGCAGACCGGCTACAACAAGATCGCCTCGATCGCGACCCCGGACGACAGGACCGTGATCGTGACGTTCAAGGAGCTCTACGCTCCCGCGCTCTCGCTGTTCAGCATCAAGGACGCGGTCCTGCCGGCCCACGTCCTGCAGGGCAAGCCGCTCGACGGCGCCGAGTTCAACCGGCTCCCGGAGGGCACCGGCCCGTTCAGGATCACCGAGTGGAAGTCGGCTGACTCGATCATCGCGGACAGGAACCCGAATTTCCGCGAGGCCGGCAAGCCCGTGCTCGATCGGATCGTGTTCAAGATCATCCCCTCCAACGAGGTCGGGAGCGCGCAGATCCGCTCGGGCGAGATCGACGTCCTCTGGAACCTGACCGAGGCGCAGATCCCGGAATTCGAGCAGATCCCGGACGTCGCCCTCCAGGTCACGCCGTCCTCGAACATCGAGTACCTCGGCCTCAACCTGAGCATGCGGGGCATGGCCGACCCGTCGATGCCCCACCCGATCCTCGGCGACAAGGCGGTCCGCGAGGCGCTCGCGGCGGCGATCGATCGGACCCCGATCGTCAACGACCTGCTCAACGGCAAGACCGAGGTGGCCACCTCGCCGATCGGGCTCGGCTGGGCGGCACCGGAGGGTATCAACGTCCCGCCGTACGATCCGGAGAAGGCGAAGAGCCTGCTCGAGGGGGCCGGCTGGAAGGACACTGACGGCGACGGGATCCGCGACAAGGGCGGCGTGAAGCTCTCGCTGGAGATCTCGACGCCGGCCGGCAGTCAGCTCCGCGAGCTGACCGAGCAGCTTCTCCAGCAGCAGTTCAAGGCCGTGGGCGTCGACCTCGTCATCAACAACGTCCCGGCCGCGACCCTGTTCGGCAACTGGGCCGAGAACGGCAAGCTCAAGCGTGGCGACTTCGACATCGTCATGGACACGTGGGGCGCCGATCTCGACCCGGACGACTTCCTGTCCACGCTCTTCACCTCCGATCAGATCCCGACCGCGGCGAACGACGGCGCGGGCTGGAACTTCTTCCGGCTCAAGGATCCGGCGCTCGACAAGGCGATCGCCGACGGGCGGGCGAGCCTCGACCAGAACGTCCGCAAGGCCGCCTACAAGACGGCCGCGGAGCGGATCGCCGAGAGCCTCGTCTACATCCCGCTCTACAAGCGGGCGGTGATCGACGCGTTCCGGACCACGGTCTCCGGCCAGCAGCCGAACCCGTGGGCCGAGTTCACCTGGAACGCCAAGGACTGGTCCAGGAGCCAGTAACCGACGCGGAAGCAGGGCACGGCATGGCTGGCTACCTCATCCGGCGCGGCCTCCAGGCCGTGCCCCTGCTCCTCGGCATCTCGCTCATCGCGTTCCTGCTCCTGCAGGCGATCCCGGGCGGCCCGTCCGCGGCCTACCGCGGGATGGCCAACGTCACCGCGGCCGACCTGAAGCGGATCGAGCGCGAGCTCGGGCTCGATCAGCCGGTGATCGTGCAGTACGTCACCTGGTTGACGAAGTTCATCCAGGGCGACTGGGGGATCTCGTTCGTCGCGCGCCGGCCGGTCCTCGAGATGATCCTCGAGCGGCTGCCGAACACGCTCCTCCTGATGGCGGCCGCACTGTCGGTCTCGATCGTGCTCTCGATCCCGCTCGGGCTGCTGGCAGCCGTCCGCCAGTACTCATGGGTCGACAACACCCTCACCTTCCTCAGCTTCGTCGGGCTCTCGCTGCCCGTCTTCTGGCTGGGGCTGATGCTGATCGTCATCTTCACCGTGATCCTGCGGGTCCTCCCGGGCGGCGGGATGGGCCCACCGGGCGTGGAGGCGGACCTCCCGACACGGATCCGCTACCTGATCCTGCCCACCCTCACCCTGTCGGTCGTCTCGGTGGGATTCTTCACCCGGTACCTCCGGACCTCGATGGTCGAGGTGCTCCGGACCGACTACATGCGGTTCGCCCGCGCTCGCGGCATCCCGGCCCCCAGCCGCTATCTCCGCCACGGCCTGCGCAACGCCGCGATCCCGTACGTGACCGTCGTCGCGCTCCACATCCCGGACTACCTGATCGGGGCACTGGTCGTGGAGACGATCTTCTCGTGGCCGGGCACGGGGCGGCTGTTCTGGGAGTCGGCCGTCCGTTTCGACTACCCGGTCCTGATGGGCATCCTCGTCATCGGCTCGGTCGTCGTCATCCTCTCGAACCTGCTGGCGGACGTCCTCTACGCGGTCCTCGATCCGCGGGTGCGCTATGACTGACCTCCTCCCGGGCCGACGTGACCCTGGGGCGCCGGTTCGCGGCTGGCGCCGGGCCTGGCGTTCGTTCGCCCAGAACCGGATGGCCGTGGTCGGACTGGCCGTCCTGGGACTGGTCGTGGCGGGCGCGATCCTCGGCCCGCTCCTCAGCCCGTACGACACGGTCGCCCAGAACATCGCCCAGCGCCTGAAGCCGCCCTCGCTTGCCCACCCGATGGGCACCGACGAGCTCGGCCGCGACACGCTGACGCGCGTCCTCGCCGGCGGCCGGATCTCGCTTGCGGTCGGGGGGCTCGCGACCCTGGTGGCGCTCTCGATCGGCATCACCGTGGGCGCGGTCGCGGGTTATGTGGGGCGCTGGGTCGACAACCTCCTGATGCGCGTCGTGGACGTGGCGCTCTCGCTCCCGGATCTCTTCCTGCTCATCTTCGCCAGCGCGCTCCTCGGTCCGAGCTTCGGAACGATGATCGTCATCATCAGCCTGGTCCGCTGGATGAACGTCGCCCGGCTCGTCCGCGCCTCGTTCCTCACCCTGCGCGAGCGGGAGTTCATCGAATCCTCGCGGGCGATCGGGGCGAGCCCGCTGCGGATCGTCGGCGTCCACCTGCTGCCGAACTCGCTCAGCCCGGTCATCGTGGCCGGAACGCTGGGCGTCGCGAGCGCGATCCTCGCCGAGTCGACGCTCAGCTTCCTCGGCCTCGGGATCCAGCCGCCGGCGTCGTCCTGGGGCTCGATGCTCCGCAACGCCCAGGCGCAGATCTTCACCTCGCCCTGGATGGCGGTCTTCCCCGGCCTGATGATCTTCCTGACCGTCGTTGCCATCAACTTCGTCGGCGACGGCCTCCGCGACGCGCTCGACCCGGGCACGGCGCACCGGTTCAAGGGACCGCGCGAACGGGTGAAGGCGGCCCTCCTCGCCGAGCGACCGCCGGTCGAGGGCGCACCCGGCGGCACCGTCACCGCCGCCGTCACGGGCACCGTCACCGGCGCCGTCACCCCCTCCGGCACGCGGATGCGGTCGCGTGACTGAGGTACGCCCGGCAGAGCCGCTCCTCGAGGTCGTCGACCTCCGGACGTGCTTCTGGACCGAGGAGGGTCCCGTCCGTGCCGTGGACGGCGTCTCCTTCGCGGTTGGCGAGGGGGAGCGACTCGGCATCGTCGGCGAATCTGGTTCGGGCAAGTCCGCGATGGCCGCCTCGATCCTCCGGCTCGTCGAGCCGCCCGGCGGTGAGGTCCTGTGCGGCCAGATCCTGTACCGCGGCCGCGACCTGCTCGGACTCTCCGAGGACGAGATGCGGCACGTCCGGGGCAGCGAGATCGCGATGATCTTCCAGGACCCGATGACGGCGCTCAACCCGGTCTTCACGATCGGCGACCAGCTCATCGAGACGATCCGGCTCCATCGCCAGGTAAGCAGGCGAGAGGCGCGCGAGCTGGCGATCCAGGCGCTGGCCGACGTCCAGATCCCGAACCCCGCCCGGCGCCTCGACGCGTACCCGCACCAGTTCTCCGGGGGGATGCGCCAGCGGGTCGTCATCGCGATCGCGCTCTCGTGCGAGCCGTCGCTCCTCATCGCAGACGAGCCGACGACCGCCCTCGACGTCACGACCCAGGCCCAGATCATCGACCTCATCGGCCGGCTGGCGGACGACCGGGGCACGGCCGTCATCCTCATCACCCACGACCTCGGAGTCGTGGCCGGGTTCTGCAACACGGTCCACGTCATGTACGCGGGGCGGATCATCGAGAGCGGACCGGCCCAGGCGATCTTTCACGGTACGCAGCACCCGTACACGGCCGGCCTGCTCGGGTCGCTCGCCCGGCTCGACGCGGCCCACCAGGAGCGGCTCCGGCCGGTCCGCGGCATGCCACCCTCGCTCATCGATCTGCCGCCCGGCTGCGCGTTCCAGCCGCGCTGCGACCATGCCGCCGAGCGTTGCCGGGTGGAGTCACCCGATCTCGTGACGCTCGGTGACGGGCACTTCTCCGCCTGCCACTTCGCCGGCCGGCTGGACCTCGCGGGCAGGCTGGTCGACGGCGCCGCCGGGCGGGCGACCGGCTCGGCCGGGTCGATCGGCGGCGTGGGCGGGGACGTGGATCTCCCGGCCACGCGCGACGCGTCCCGGCCCGCAGGGGGTGACCTCGTGACCGCGGTCGCGCACCGGGGCGGGACGGCCGGGCGCGACATCCCCGTCCTGGC
>CAYMBB010000205.1:0-4979 GCA_964388515.1 uncultured Anaerolineaceae bacterium | reverse complement strand
CGGGCCGCGATCTCGTCGAGCAGCTCGGTCGCGGCCTCCACGAAGAAGGCCCGGGCCGGCTTGCCGAGGATGAGCGCCCGCTGCTCGGTCGCGTACTCGAGGCCGCGCACGAAGGCGCCCGAATCGAGCGTCGGCCCGGCCGGCGTCAGCCACCATGGGTTGCGGTGCATCCCCACCAGCCGGGCGCCGCCGAGGACGAGCCGGAAGGCTCGGTTCAGGTTCGGGTACGTCAGCTCGTCGGCCGAGTCGCCGATCACGACCGCCGCCGCCCGCGCGCCTGGCGCGTCGGCCTCGGCGGCGTCGATCAGGTGCTGGCCCTCGAACTCGGCCCGGCCGTCGGCCGAGGTGATCACGAACAGCGGCTGCCCCGGGTACGTCCGGCGCGTCCAGGCCGCGGTCGCCGAGAGGGCGCTCGTGATCCGCTCGGGCGGGATGTGCAGCCCGATCGACGCCCCCTGGCGGGACAGCGTCCGGCGGCTGACGAGCGAGGTGTTCGTGACGATCCGGTACGGGATCGCGCGCCGGTCGAGCTCGGCGATCGCCTCGATCGCGCCGGGGATCGGCCGGCCCTTGAGGACCGAGACCCCGTCGAGGTCGAGGAGCAGGCCGCGGACGCCGCGCAGCTGCTGGCGCAGGTGGTCGGGTGGATCGGGCAGCTGGCTGGTTGACATGCTGCCCCCGATCGTAGCGTCTGGTAGGCTCGCGTGGATGGGACTCCTCGACGGCAAGAAGGCCCTCATCTTCGGGGTCGCCAACGACCACTCGATCGCCTGGGGGATCGCGCGCGCCCTGCACGCGCAGGGGGCGCTGGTCGGCTTCTCGTCGGTCGAGAGCCTGATCGAGAAGCGCGTCCGCCCGCTCGCGGCCTCGATCGGCTCGACGTTCGTCGAGCCCTGCGACGTCCAGTCCGACGAGCAGATCCGGGCCGTCTTCGAAACATGGCGGGCAGCCCACGGGCAGCTCGACATCCTCGTCCACGCCCTCGCCTTCGCCCGGCGCGAGGACCTCGACGGGGCCTTCGTCGACACCTCGCGCGAGGGCTTCGCGCTCGCCCTCGACGTCTCCGCCTACTCGCTCGTGGCCCTCGTGCGCGAAGCCCGGCCGCTCCTCCGGCCTGGTGCCTCGGTGATGACCCTGACCTACTACGGCGCCGAGAAGGTCGTCGCCCACTACAACGTCATGGGCGTCGCCAAGGCGGCCCTCGAGGCCAGCGTCCGCTACCTCGCCGCCGACCTCGGGCCGTCCGGGGTCCGGGTGAACGCGATCAGCGCCGGCCCGGTCCGGACGCTCGCCGCCTCGGGGATCGCCGGGTTCAAGCGGCTGTACGGCACGTTCGCCGAGGTCGCCCCGCTCCGCTCGAATATCACGATCGAGGACGTCGGCGGAACGGCCGTCTACCTCGCCTCGGACCTGTCGCGCCAGGTGACCGGCCAGACGATCTACGTCGACGGGGGGTTCAGCATCCTCGGCGTGCCGACGACCGAGGACTGACGCCGCGCGCTACCTCTCGGTCGCGCCGTCTTCCTGGCGGCAGCCGGCGCAGCGGCCGACGACCGTGATGTGCGACAGGTCGATCGCGAACCCGTGACGGGCCTCGAGCGCCGCGACGAACGCGGCCGCCTCGTCGGCGTCGATCTCCAGGGTGGCCCCGCAGCCGCGGCAGTGGAGGTGGCCGTGCTCGGCGTCGGGGAGGACGTGGAACTCCTCGCGGCCGTCGGCGCCATGGCCGTGGCGGACGAGCCCGAGCTCCTCGAGCACGTCGAGCGTGCGATAGACGGTCGAGGGGGTGGTCGACGGATCGACCGCCCGGCAGCGCTCGACGAGCTCGGCGCCGGTGATGTGGCCGTCGGCCCCGGCCAGGACGTCGACCAGCGTCCGCCGCTGGGGCGTCCAGCGCAGGCCGCGGGCGTGCAGGCGCTCGCGGACGGCGGACCAGTCCGGTCGGTCCGGCGATCCGGGGTTGGTCACGGCTCGTCGTCCAGGCGGAGCGCCACGGCGGGCTGCTCCCCGGGGCGATAGGTGACGCACACCGGGCTGGCCAGGGCGAGGTGCTCGCGGAGATGGCCGGGCGGGAACGACCCGGCCTCGAGGCGTCCGGCGTCGACGGTGAAGGCGATCGCGCTTCCGTCCGCGGTCCGGAGCGTGAAGCCGGCGACGGCCGTGACCGTCTGGCCCTCGATCGCGCTGACGACACCACAGACCGTCTCTGTCCGCGTCGCGTACCAGGCGACCGGGGGGGCCAGACCGACGACGAGGAGGATCGCCACGAGCACGGACCGGCGTCGCCCGGCGAACCAGGCTCTCACGCTGAGGCCGCCGGGCGGAGCAGGCCCTGAGCATGGCGACTGGTCACGGTCGACAGGACCTGCGCCACGTCAGGCGCCGATGAAGCCGACGATCCGCTCGAGGTCCGGCAGCAGGCCGTCCGCGCCGAGCAGAAAGACGAGCCCGACGTAGATGCTCAGGACGCCCGCCAGGACCCCGACCACGAGGTAGACGCGCTGGCGGAGCTGGCTGGCCACGAAGCCGGTCGCGGTCACGAGCACGATCACCGTGTTCGAGATCAGCAGCCCGATGATGAAGGCGAGCATCATCGGCACCCCCAGGCCGGCCCCGGACGCCCCGCCGATCGCCGCGATCAGGAGGACCTGGGTGCCGGTCTCGGCGCCGATGCCGTGGATCATCCCGACCCCGAAGGCTGTTCGCGGGCCGTATGAGCTCATCTCGATCGGGGCGGCATGCTCGTGGCCGTGGAGCCTCGCCTGGAACCGCCGCCAGGCGTGACGGATGACGTCGAAGATCAGCATCCAGCGGCTGCGCAGTCGGAACTCGGCGCCGTGCCGGGCGTACTGGTAGAGCGAGACGAAGACCCAGGTCCCGAGCAAGAGCAGGGTCACCCCGACCACCCGGCTCATGATCGGATCGACCCACTCCGGCAGGACGGCACCGAAGACGAGCGCG
This sequence comes from uncultured Anaerolineaceae bacterium, assembly GCA_964388515.1. GTDB lineage: Bacteria > Chloroflexota > Limnocylindria > Limnocylindrales > CSP1-4 > JAKAHU01. Next base: position 2,018 of record CAYMBB010000205.1, on the reverse strand, counting down.
GCCAGGCCGAGCATCGCCACGACCGAGCCGTGGCCGAGCGCATAGAGCGTGCCCAGCACGATCGCGTGGCGCTGCTCGGTCAGCAGCCGGCGGCGTGGGATCGTGGGCAGGACCGCGGACGGGGCGACCGGCAGGGCGAGGGTCGCGGCACCCGGCCCGAGGTCGTGGGCGCGCAGCTCCGAGAGGCCACCGTGGGCATGCTCGTGGTCGTGGGTCGGAGTCCCGTGCTGGAGCTCGTGGACGACCGTCCCCGCGTCGGCCGCCGAGGTGGTCGAGGTGATGTCCGTGATCGCCGCGATGTGGTCCCAGTCGATGCCGTGACGGATGCCGAGCAGGAGGGCGGTGACGAGCAGACCGAGGCCACCGGCGGAGCCGACGGCAAACAGGGGCAGCGAGACGAGATCGGCTGGACTGGCGGGCAAGACGGGCTCCTTCGCTTATCGCAATTCGTTGCGATAGGATCGGGCCGGCCGGCGGACTTGTCAACCGGTCGATGCGGACGGGCGATGCGGGCGGCGTGATCCGATCGTCTGACAGCGGTCGCGGCGGTGCGGGCCGCGTGGGCCGGCGGCCCCGGTGGCGGTGAACGGCCAGCCGATCCGGGCGCCATGCGCGGGCTGCCGGTCCGGGCGCGATGCGGCCGGCTGATACCGGGACGGTCCAGCTCGAGCGCCCGCCTGACCTCGCATCCGAGCCCCGGCGCCCCGCGTTCGGCGCCTGTTGCAGGCTGCTCAACAAACCGACCGAATCGGCCACCTTTCGGGGCCCCCGAGGCGCCTCGACCGGCCGAACCGCGGCCCAGCCACGCCGGATCCTGGCCCGAGGCCGTCCACTCATCCCGAGCCACGCTCGACCCGGGACGAACCGACGGGAGCCCGGTCCGCCGGGCCCGGGGGCACGAGGGCAGGCGGTCTCTCGGCGCGGTGATTCGGCCGATCTGTTGTTCGTGCCGCAACAAGTGGCGGATCGTCCCTGCCGCCGGCCCCCGGCCGCCGGCCCCGTCGCCTCATCGCCCCGTCGCCCCGTCGCCCCGTCGCCCCGCGAGGCCTATGTCAGGACCTCGAGCCACATCCTGGCCGCCACGAAGGCGATCACCAGGCCGAGGATCGTCGCCAGCCACGTAACCCGCGTCCGGTGTGAGACATAGGACCCGAGCCTGCCGCCCGGCAGGGCCCCGACGATGAGGCCGAGGGCCAGCAGCCAGTCGACCTGCCCGGTCAGCGCCTTGCCTGTCAGCCCGGCCAGGGCCGAGGCGGCGACGATCGCGAGCGACGTTCCGACGACGACGCGGAGCGGGATGCGCAGGACGTGGAGCATCAGCGGGATGAGGATGAACGCCCCGCCCGCCCCGACCAGCCCGGCCAGCAGCCCGACCGAGCCCCCGATCGCCGTCGCCAGGGCGGCGTTGAACGTCGGCTGGCCCTCGACCTCGGCCACGATCCGGCCGCGCAGGAGGAGCATCATCAGCGCCGCCGCGAGGGCGAGGGTGGCGAAGACGGCCTCGAGAACCGCCGGCTCGACAACCGCCGAGGCGAGCCCGCCAAGGAACGATCCCCCGATCATGCTCAGGCCGACCGACGCGAACAGGGCCCGGTTGACGCCCCGGGTGTGACCGGCCAGACCGGACAGGGCCGCGACCGCCACCTGGACGATCGTGATCGCGGCCACGATCCGGATGCCAAGCGCCTCCAGCCCGAAGAGCGGCGGAACGTAGAGCAGGAGCGGGATCATCACGATCGCTCCGCCGACCCCGACCAGGCCGGACAGGAACGCCCCGGCGAAGCCGAGGGCGGCGAGCACCCCGACGAGCGGATCCTCCCAGGCGAGCAGGGCCAGGGCGGCCCCCCAGGCGAGCGCGAGGGGCAGCCAGGGGTGGGTGGCGAAGGCGAACGCTCGGCGGTCCGCGGTCACCATCAGCCGGTCTGGAAGAGGCGCAGAACGACGATCAGCAGGACGACCGACCCGATGAGCATGACGATCGCCCGCTCCCGCCCCGACCGCCCGGCGGCCACGAGGGC
>CAYMBB010000204.1:0-5035 GCA_964388515.1 uncultured Anaerolineaceae bacterium | reverse complement strand
CCCGTCCTCCGCGCGTGCGTGGGCGCCGGAACGCCGCGCAGTCCGCGCCGGCGGCGGGCAGGTCGAGCGTGGTGAAGGCGACGATCATCGGCTTCTCGAGCAGGGCCGGATGGTGGGCCCGGAGCTCGTCGCGGATGACTCCGTAGTCCCACTCGGTGTCGCGCGCCGAACCGTCGACCACGTGGACGAGTATCCGCGTCCGCTCGACGTGGCGCAGGAAGGCGTGGCCCAGTCCGGCCCCCTGACTGGCGCCCTCGATCAGGCCCGGCACGTCGGCGATCGTCGGGCGGCGCTCGTCACCTTCGCCCAGGTCGAGCACGCCGAGGTTCGGCTCGAGGGTCGTGAACGGGTAGTCGGCGATCTTCGGCCGGGCGGCCGTGAGCGCCGCGAGCAGGGTCGACTTGCCCGCGTTCGGGAGTCCGACCAGCCCGACGTCGGCGATCAGGCGGAGCTCGAGCTGGAGCCAGCGCTCCTCGCCCGGCTCGCCCTTCTGGGCGTGCTTCGGCGTCTGGTGGGTCGCGGTCGCGAAGTGGACGTTGCCCAGGCCGCCGCGCCCGCCGCGGGCGACCATGACCGCCTGGCCGGCGGCGACGAGGTCGGCGAGCAGCGCGCCCGATTCGGCGTCGTGGACCGCCGTTCCGGGCGGGACGTCGAGGTAGAGGTCGTCGCCTGCCTTGCCGTGGCGATTCGCGCCAGCTCCGCGACCGCCGGGCGAGGCCCGAAAGTGGTGGGCGTGACGGAAGTCGCGCAGCGTCGTCTGGCCGGGAGCGACCCGCAGGTAGACCGAGCCGCCCCGACCGCCGTCGCCGCCGTCCGGCCCGCCTCGCGGGACGTGGGCCTCGCGCCGGAACGTGGCAGCACCATCGCCGCCGTCGCCGGCCCGGACCCAGATCTTCACGCGGTCGAGGAACATCAGGCCGATTTTCTCATGGGGCGGGGCTCGTCCCGGGGGCTGTCCCCCGCGGCGGCCATGAGCCGGAGGATCGAGACGGCGAGGGTCGAGCGGGCCTGAGCCTGCCTACCTGAGCCCGCCTAGTAGAAGTTGAGCGGGTTGACCCGGCTGCCACCCTCCCACATCGGGCCGCGCCAGACCTCGAAGTGGAGGTGGGGACCGGTCGCCCAGCCGGTGGCGCCGATCCGGCCGACCTGCTGGCCACGACTCACCTGCTGGCCGGCCCCGACCGTGAGCGCCGACATGTGGTAATAGGCGGTGTAGAGCCCGGAGCCGTTGGCCAGCCAGACCTGGTAGCCCCCGCCGTTGTTCTTCCAGCCCGCGAAGATGACGGTGCCGGCCGCGGCGGCGCGGACGGGCGTGCCCCAGTCCGCGGCGATGTCGAGCGCATAGTGGCCAGGGCGGAAGTACTGGCTGATGTAGCCGCCCGGGACCGGCCAGGCGAAGGCGCCCCCGCTGTAGCTGACCGGTGGCCGGACGGAGGTGGCGCCGCCACTCGAGCCGGACCCGGAGCCCGAACCGCGGGCGGTGAGGACCGGCTGCGGGCGCGGGGTGGGCGTCGGGATCGCCTCGCCCCGGGCGCCCGGGATGACGAGCGTCTGGCCGATGATCACCGTCCGGTCGGTCAGTCCGTTGAAGGCGACGATCTCGTCCGCCGAAACGCCGGTGCTGGACGCGATCGAGGCGAGCGTGTCCCCGTCCTTGACGCGCACGACGAGACCGTTCACCGGCGGGATGACGAGCGTCTGGCCGACGTGGAGGTCGTCCTTCGAGGTCAGGTCGTTCGCCCACCAGAGGGTCATCATCGAGAGCCCGAAGCGGCGCGCAATTCCGGTCAGCGTGTCACCGGACTGGACCCGGTACGTGCGCAACGTCCCGGAGCCGTCGGGGACACTCGTGTCGACCGCGACCGGCTTGAGGAGCGTGCCGTCGGCGAGGTAGGGGCCGGCGGGCGCCGGGGAGGAGGCGGGGGGCTCGGCCGGGATCCCGGCCGCGGTGAGTGGGCTGCCACCGGCCGCTCCGGCCGAGCCTGAGGCTCCGGCCGATCCCGAGGCTCCGGCCGCTCCGGCCGCCGAGCTCGCGCCTGCGACGGCGCCGGACGCGCCCCGATCCGTGGGCGGCAGGACTTCGAGAAGGCCATTCGGGCCGTCGGCCTCGGGCGGCGCGACGTCGGGGCCGTCCGCCGCTGCGGCCGGGTTGAGCGCGGCGATGCCGAGCCGTGGCTCGCTGCCAGCGCCGTTTGCGTTGCCGGTCGCCCCGGCCGTGCCGCTGGCGGGAACGACACTGAGGATCGAGGCGACGAGGACGAGGCCTGCGACCGCCACGGGGAGCACTCGCTCCGGGCCACCGAGGCGGGCGGCGAGCGCGGCGAAGACGGTCCGGAGGTCGCGGGATGGCGGGCGGTGCCGCCCGATCCGCGTGACTCGCCTCGGTCGTCGGAGCGGGTCGAGGCGCAGATACGCACGAAGGCGCTGCACAACGACCGTCGCGTCTTGCAATACGGTCTCCTGCACGGGGCGGACGGTCGGGACGCAGGTGGGGGGTGCGTGGGGCTGGCGAAGCTGACCGCCCGCGGGGGTCGCGGTATTGAGCTGGGGGTCTCAAACGCGATGTGCGCCCGACTCGAAGGGCCGGGCCGCCGATGTCCGGCACACCCTAGCAGACCCGGCGGAGGCATGCAAACCGGCGCAGCGGAGCGCGGATGCCGCGGGGTCGCGGACGGGTCGCGGGCGGGTCGGAGGCGGGTCGGTCAGCCCGGAACGACCTCGCGACCGGGATCTCCCGTCGGCCGGGCCGGGACTCGTCGGCCCGGTCGCCAGGCGCAGGCTACGAGTCCAGGCTCTTCGTCAGGGTGGCCAGGAACTGGGCGTTGCTCTCGGTTTTGGCCAGCCGGTTGAGGAGCAGCTCGATCCCCTCGTTGGTCCCCACCGCCGACAGCATCCGGCGCATCGTCCAGACCATCTTCAGCGTCCCCTCCTCGAGCAGCAGCTCCTCGCGCCGGGTGCCCGAGCGCTGGACATCGATGGCCGGGAAGATCCGCTTCTCGGCCAGCTTGCGGTCGAGGATCAGCTCGCTGTTGCCGGTCCCCTTGAACTCCTCGTAGATGACGTCGTCCATGCGCGAGCCGGTATCGACGAGGCAGGTGGCGATGATCGTGAGCGAGCCGCCCTCCTCGATCTTCCGGGCAGCGCCGAAGAAGCGCTTCGGCGGATAGAGGGCGATCGGGTCGATGCCGCCCGAGAGCGTCCGGCCCGAGGGCGGCAGGGCCAGGTTGTAGGCCCGCGCCAGGCGGGTGATCGAGTCGAGGAGGATGACCACGTCGCGCCCGGTCTCGACCTGGCGCTTGGCGATCTCGAGGGCCATCTCGGCGACGTGGGTGTGGTTCTCGGTCGGCTCGTCGAACGTGGAGCTGATCACCTCGCCCTTCACCGAGCGGCGCATGTCGGTGACCTCCTCCGGCCGCTCGCCGATCAGGGCGACCATGAGCAGGATCTCCGGGTAGTTGGCGCTGATCCCGTTGGCGATGTTCTTGAGCAGCATCGTCTTGCCCGCCTTGGGCGGACTGACGATCAGGGCGCGCTGGCCCTTGCCGAGCGGGTTGACGAGGTTGACCAGCCGCTGGCTCAGGTTCTTGGGGTCCGATTCGAGGTTGATCAGCTCGTTCGGATGGATCGGCGTCAGGTCGGCGAAGTGAGGGCGGCGGCGGGCCGTCTCGATGTCCACCCCGTTCACCGAGTCGACACGCAGGAGGCCCCAGTACTTCTCGGCGTCACGCGGCGCCCGGACGGCACCCGCGATCCGGTCACCGATCCGGAGACCGAAGCGCCGAATCTGGCTCGAGCTGACGTAGACGTCGTCCGGGCTCGGCAGGAGCCCGTGGCGACGCATGAAGCCGAAGCCCTCGTCCACGATGTCGAGGATGCCGGTCGCGTAGGCATGCCCGGCACGCTCCGACTGGCGCTGGAGGATCCGGTCGACGAGCTCTTCCTTGCGCTCCGCGCCGGCCGCGTCGACCTCGAGATCACGGGCAACCGAGCGCAGCTCGACCACGCTCATCGTGCGCAGATCGGCGACGTCGAGGTCGTTGCGCTCGCGGGCAGCCTCGAGCTCCTGGAGCTCGTCGTATTCGGTGACCGGCGTCCGAGCCACGCCCTGCGGGCGGCGGCGCGGGCGCCGGTTGCGTGATCGCTGGTCGGGGCCGGTTCCGGGCATCTGGGTAAGGTCACCTTGGGGGTACGGGTCGGCGGGACGGTCGCGCGGAATCGGGTCCGCAGCGCAGGCCGAGGTGGGAACGGGGTCAGCATAGACGCGCCGGTGGCGGACGTCAACGCACGCGGGCTGGACTGTCGGAAAACAGCGATTCCTCCCGAGCCAGGGGGACGGCGACGTTGTCACCCTCGATCCGATCCAGGCGTGCTCGATCCCATCCAGGCGTGGCCCTCCCTTGCGCCCCGGGAGGCGTCCTTCGTCGGAGTACAAAACGGCGGTGCCGGCTCGCTCCGGACCGCGTTTGGTCCCGAATGTCTCGCAGCCCAGAACAAACCGGCCGAATCCGGCCTCCCGGGGACTTCAGATGGGCCCCGGGCGGGTCGGCGGGGGCACTTTGTCCTTGTGCGAAGAACACCGTTCGCCGGGCGGCCGGGAAGCGCCGGGCGGCCGGGAAGCGCCGGGCGGCCGGGAAACACCGGGCGGCCGGGAAACACCGGGCGGCCGGGAAACACCGGGCGGCCGGGAAGCGCGGACGGTGCCCGGGCTGGCCGGAGGGTCCGCCGCGGGCTGGCCGGACGGCCTCGGGCAGGCGGGCCCGGCGCCGCTCGCCGGACGGTTCGCCGAAGCGGGGACGGTACCCGAGCTGGCCGGACGGTCCGCCGCGGGCCGCGAACGATCAGGCGGCCTCGAGCTCGCCCGGGGCGACCTCCAGGGCTCGCGCCGTCCGGCTCGCGCCGGCGCTCGCGATCACCACGACGCCGATCGCGACGACCTCGGCCGCATCGAGCGCCTGGGCGAGAAAGACCGCGCCGAGGACTGCGGCCACCGCCGGCTCGAGGCTCATGAGCACCCCGTAGGTCGCGTTCGGCAGGC
>CAYMBB010000203.1:0-5041 GCA_964388515.1 uncultured Anaerolineaceae bacterium | reverse complement strand
TCCCGCGGACGCTGCCGCGATGGTAGGTGTCCACGAAAGCGGGGTAGGTCCACTGGCGGCCGTGACAGTGAACCTGTCACAATGCGGGACGAGGCTGTGGCAGGCGAGCGAGGATCGGGGGGCTCCTCGCTCGCGCCCTTCCCCGGCCGGGGTCCGGCAGCGGTCCCGGGTCCTGGGCGAGCGGCAGCCTGCCCGGCCGGACGCCCGACTGCGATCGAGCCTGGAGGTCTGCTCGCACCCGATGCTCCGCCTGTTGCACACGGCCGACGTCCATCTCGGGGCCCGCCACGCCGACCTCGGCGAGCAGGCTGCGGCCCAGCGCGAGCGCCAGTTCGCCGCGTTCCGGGCCACGGTCGACCTCGCCCTCGCGGAACGAATCGATCTCTTCCTCGTCGCCGGCGACCTGTTCGACTCGAACACCCAGCCGCGGCGCTCGGTCGAGCGCGCCGCGAGCGAGCTCGGTCGCCTCGCTGCGGCGAAGATCAGGGCGGTCCTGATCCCCGGTACCCACGACGTCTATGACCGCTCGTCGGTCTACCGGGCCTACGACCTCGCCGCCCTCGCCGGCCTGCCGGTCGACACGGACCTCCTCGTCGTCCTGACCCCCGAGCGGCCCGAGGTCGTCCTGCCGGCCGTCGACGCGGTCGTCTTCGGGCGGGTCTTCGCCACGAAGCGCGCCCCGCACAGCCCGCTGGCCGGATTCGATGCCTCGAAGGAGGATCGCGCCAGGTGGCGGATCGGGATGATCCACGGCTCGGTCGCGATCCCGGGCCGGACCGACAGCGACGAGGTCGTCGTGACCAGGGAGGAGATCGCCGCCTCGGGGCTCGACTACCTCGCCCTCGGCCACTGGCACTCGACGCTGGTGGCGAAGGCCGGTGGCGTCCAGTACGCCTACAGCGGCGCCCCGGAGCCGGTCGCCCTCGATCAGGACGAGGCCGGTCGCGTCCTCCTCGTGACGCTCGACGAGCGGGCCGGGAAGCGGACCGTCGCGGTCGAGGAGCGCCAGGTCGGCCGGACCCGGTTCGAGAAGGTCGAGCTCGACGCGGCCGGGGTCGCCAGCCAGCCGGCGCTGATCGCCGAGCTCCTCACCCGGGCCGACGCGGATCTCGTCCTCGACGTCCGGCTGACCGGCGTCCGCCCCGACGATCTCGATCTCGACATCGACGAGGTCGAGGCGGCGCTCGCCGCGTCGTTCCTCAAGGTTCGCGTCCGCGACCAGTCCGTGCCCGCCCTCTCCGAAGGGCCGCTGCCACCGCCGGACACGATCGCCGGGGCGTTCGTGCGCAACCTCGAGGGCCAGATCGCCGAGCTCGAGGCGGCGGACCGGACGGCCGAGGCGGCGGAGCTGCGGGATGCCCTCCGGCTCGGTCGGCTCCTGCTCGCCGGCCACGAGGTGTCGCTGTGAGGATCACCCGCCTCCAGGTCCGCGACCTGCGCCGCTATCGCGACCTCGACATCGGCCTCGCGACCGGCCTGACGATCGTGCGTGGCCCGAACGAGGCCGGCAAGTCGACGATCCAGCGCGCCCTCGAGCTCGCCCTGACGCGCAAGGTGACCTCGACCCAGGCCGATCTCGAGGCGCTCCGGCCGTGGGACGCGGGCGACGATGCCCGGCCCCGGATCAGCCTCGAGTTCAGCCACGAGGACGAGGACGGTGTTCGCACCGGCAGCCTCGAGAAGTCGTTCCGCGGCGCCAAGGGGACGGTCCGCCTGCAGCTCGATGGCGAGGTCGTCACCGACCCGGCGCTCGCCGACGAGCGGCTGGCCGAGCTGACGGGCATCCCCACCGAACCGTTCTTCCGTTCGACCGCCTCGGTCCGCCATCACGAGCTGGCCGATCTTGCCCGCGACGAGTCCGCCCTCCGCGACCGACTCCAGGCCTCGATCAGCGGCGCCGACCGCGGCACGTCAGCGGCCAGGAAGAAGCTCGAGCGGGCGATCCGCGACCTGAGGACCCGCGGTGACCGGAACCCGGGACGGCTGAAGGTGGCCGAGGAGGCCGTCGCCCAGCTCCAGGCCTCGGTCGAGAGCGGCGAGCGGCAACTGGCCGCGCTCGAGGCTGACCGCGAGGCCCTCTCGCTCGCGCGTGAGCGGCGGGGGACGGCCGAGACAGCCCTCGCCGAGCGGCGGGCCCTGCTCGAGAAGGCGCGCCAGGCGGAGCGCCTGAACGCCGAGCGCGAAGCGGCCCGGGAACGCTACGAGCGCTACCGCCAGGCGGTCAAGGTCCACGAGGAGCTGGGCGCCCTCCACGCCAGCCATCCCTCGCCGACGCCCCTGCCGGTGCTGCGGGCGACGATCGAGCGCCTGCGCAGCCTCGCCGGCCGGGCCGAGACGCTCCGGGCGATGCTCGGCGGCGAGGTCGAGGTCCAGTTCGACGTTCCGCCCGAGCCGGCCTGGCAGCCGATCTCCAGGTTCGCCGTGGGCGAGGTCGTCGTCGGTCTGTTGCTGGCCGTGGCCGGCTTCGCCGGCGAGCTGCTCGGGGTCATCGAGTCGGGCGCGGTCCTCGAGTACCTCGGCGCCGCGATCGGGGTGATCGGGCTCGTCCTGGCCGTCGTCGCCTGGCGGATGCGCCGGAACGCGCGCGTCCAGGCCCAGATGCGCGACGTGGAGATCGACCGCCGGTTGCGCGGCCGCTCCCAGATGGAGCTCGAGCTCCGCCAGGTGGAAGCCGAGACGGCGACCGTCCTGGCCTCGATCGGGGTCGCAGATCTGGGGGCCGCGGAGGAGCTGCTGGCGCGCGAGGACGCGCACGTCCAGGCGATCGAACGCCTGGGTGCCCAGCTCGAGGGGCTCGTCGGCCGCGAGCCGCCGGAGATGCTCGCCCAGAGCCGTGACACGGCGGCCCTCGAGATGGAGCAGAAGTCCTCGGCGCTCGAGGCGCTCGGGCCGATCGCCCGCGAGCCGCGCGCCCGGGAGCGGCTCGAGGTCGAGGTCCGCGAGCAGGAGGCGGCCCTCGAGCGGGCCCGCGACGAGGAGGCGAACGCGCGCGCCCGGGTCGAGGCGAACCCGGTCGACGCCGAGCAGGTCGCCGGCGAGGCGGAGCGGCTGGCGATGTGGCGCGAGCAGCTCGCCGCGCTCCAGCGGCGGGCGCGGGTCTACGAGCTGACGCTCGGCGCGATCGAGCAGGCCGAGCAGGCGACGATGCGGACGGCGACGCGCTACCTCGAGAAGCGGATGCTCGTCGACCTCGGTCGGGTGACCGCCGGCCGCTATCGCCGGGTGAAGATCGACGATCGCTCGCTCGACATCGCCGTCTGGGCGCCCGAGAAGGGCGACTGGGTCGACGTCAGCCAGCTCAGCCAGGGCACCCTCGACCAGGTCTACCTGGCCGCCCGGCTCGGGCTCGTCCGGCTCGTGACCGGCGACCGGCGACCGCCGCTGATCTTCGACGATCCGTTCGTGACCTTCGACGACGAGCGGGCCGCCCGCGCCCTCGCCCTCCTGCGCGAGCTGGCGGCGGACTTCCAGGTCATCTACCTGACGACCTCGGACCGCTATGACGCCGCCGCCGACGCGGTCGTCGAGCTGCCCGCGCCGACCGCCCTGGACGACGAGCCGCTCGAGCCCGACGAGGCGTTCTCGCCACCGCCGGCCAGGACGGCCGGCGCCGCGGCCCGGTCCGGGAAGCGCTGATCGCTCTCCTCGACGCGGCGGTCCTGTTCGGCCTCGCCTCGGCTCTGGCCTGGGGCGCGGGCGACTTCAGCGGCGGGCTGTCGAGCCGCCGGGCGCCGGTCTTCGGGGTCGTCGTCGCCACCCAGGCCCTCGGTCTCGCCCTCGCCGGCCTCGTCGCGTTCGCGCTCGGGGAGCCGCTCCCGACCCCGGCCGATGCGGCCTGGGCGGCCGCGGCCGGGACGGGCGGCGCGGTCGGCATCACCGCTCTCTACCGCGGTCTGGCCACCGGCCGGATGGGGGTCGTCGCCCCGATCACCGCCGTCCTGGCGGCGTCGATCCCGGTCATCGTCGGCGGCCTGCTCGAGGGACCGCCGACACCCCTCCGGGCGCTTGGCATCGTCCTCGCGCTCACCTCGGTCGCGGTCGTCTCACGCTCGTCCGCGCCCGGCGGGGGGCGCTCGGCGATCGGGCTCGCCCTGCTCGGTGGCGCCGGCCTCGGGCTGTTCGCGGTCTTCATCTCGCGCCTGACCGACGGTCATGTCTTCGCCCCGCTGGCGATCGCCCGGGGCGCCGACATCGTCCTGCTCGGGGCGGTCGTCGTCCTGGGCCGCCAGGCCTGGCGCCTGCCGCGCCCGGTCCTGCCGCTCGTGCTGCTCGCCGGTGTGCTCGACATGAGCGGAAATGCGTTCTTCATCCTGTCCGCCCAGTCCGGCCGGCTCGACGTCGCCGCGGTCCTCTCCTCGCTCTATCCGGTGACGACGATCGTCCTCGCCGCGCTCGTCCTGCGTGAGCGGCTCGGCCGGGGCCATGCGTTCGGCGTCGGGCTGGCGATCGCTGCGATCATCCTGATCGCCGGCGGCTGACGCCGGCACGATCCTCATCTCCCGCCCTGGAAGGAGGCCCCGACATGGCCAGCGACCTGCCCGAGAACGTCGCGATCGAGCGCGTCTACCTGCTCGAGGCGAGGTACGCCCCCGACGCCGACGAGCTGCGCCGTCCCGTCCGTGGACGGCACCTGGCCCGGATCGCCGAGCTGCGCGACGAGGGCGTCGTCCTCGAGGCCGGGGCCCTGCTCGACATGTCAGCCTCGATCCTCCTCGTCCGGGCGCCGGACGAGGAGGCGGCCCTCGAGATTGCCCGGCGCGACGTCTACATGGCGGCCGGGGTGTGGGTCGAGCTGCAAGCCCGGCCGTTCGGGCGGGTCTGCCGCCCTGCGGAACTGCCAGGCGGCTGAGGCTGCGGCCCGGCGCCGACCGGGCGCGGTCAGCAGGCGGCCGCCGGGGGGACGCGGCGGCGGCGCGGCGGCGGGCTGACCCGTTCGATCCGGGCGGCGTCCACCTCGGCCGGCGAGCGGAGCAGGTGGATCGCGGCGAACCCCTCGCGCTCGAGTGCCCGCCGCTCGAGCGCCCGGCGCAGCTGACTCACC
>CAYMBB010000202.1:3713-5041 GCA_964388515.1 uncultured Anaerolineaceae bacterium | reverse complement strand
CCGTCGGCCGGCGGCGCGCATCGCGGCGGCGGGCATCCCGGCTGCGGGCATTGGCACCGCCAGTCGACAGGCCGACACTTCGGCCAACCGGGGTACCGGCGTGAGGCGCGCGCCCCGGGGGGCGCTCACCGCCCACTTGGGCCCGTTCCTCCGCCCCGGGTTCCGTTGCCCACGGTCGCTGTCACCTGGAGGACCACTGCCATGTCCGACCGCCGCCGCCCGCTGGACCCCGGGGCCCACGCTCCGACCCCCAGGCTCAGGCTTCCCGTCGCCTTCGTGACCCTGGCCGTGACCCTGGCCCTGGCCCTGGTCGCCTGCCAGGGCGCCGCCAGCCCGTCCCCGAGCGCGGCGCCGCCGTCGGCACCCGAGGCCTCCGCCGCCCCGTCAGCCGCCGCCCCGAGCGCCAGCCCGGAGGCCCGCAAGCTCAAGGTCTTCGGCGCCTTCGCGACCGCGATCGAGGAGCCCTGGGACGGCGTCATCCACGCCGCGCTCCAGGCCGAGAAGGATGCCGGGCGGATCGACTACCAGTTCACCGACTCGATCGGCTACTCGGGTGACATGGAGCGGGTCCTGCGCGAGGTCGCGGAGAAGGATCAGCCCGACGTCGTCTTCGGCGACGCCTTCGGCAACGAGGAAGCCGTTCGCCGGGTGGCCGCCGAGTACCCGAAGATCGCCTTCGTGTTCGGGTCCGGTGGCGGTCCCGCGGACCCGAACTTCTCGGTCTTCGACAACTGGATCCACGAACCCGCCTACCTGGCCGGCATGCTCGCCGGCGGCCTGACGAAGTCGAACGTGATCGGCGTCGTCGGCGGCTACCCGGTCCCCGAGGTGAACCGGATCGTGAACGCCTTCACCAAGGGTGCCCAGGACGTGAACCCGAAGGTCGAGGTCAAGGTGACCTTCATAAGCAGCTGGTTCGACCCGGCCGCGGCCAAGGAGGCCGCCCTGGCCCAGGTCGGCGCCGGCGCGGACGTCCTGTTCGCCGAGCGCTTCGGGGTGATCGAGGCGGCGGTCGAGAAGAACGTCCTGGCGATCGGCAACATGAGCGACCAGAAGGACCTCGGTCCGAAGAACGTCGTGACGAGTGTCACCTGGAACATGGGTCCGACCGTGAAGTACGTCATCGACCAGGTCCTCGCCGGTTCCTACACGGCGCAGGACCTCAAGGACTTCAGCATGGTCGCCAAGGGTGGCGCCGCCCTGTCCGGGATCAACAAGGACGTCGTTGGTGGCGTCCCCCAGGACCTGATCGACAAGGTGACCGCGCGCGAGGCCGAGATCAAGGCCGGCACGTTCCGGGTCGACATCAACGAGGCGCAGCCGGCCGG
>CAYMBB010000202.1:2113-3613 GCA_964388515.1 uncultured Anaerolineaceae bacterium | reverse complement strand
GCCGTCGAGCTCCGGGGGATCACGAAGCGGTTCGGGCGCCTCGTCGCGAACGACCACGTCGACTTCGACGTGCGCCGCGGCGAGGTCCATGCCCTGCTCGGCGAGAACGGGGCCGGCAAGACGACCCTGATGCGCGTCCTGTACGGCCTGACCGCCCCCGACGAAGGCGAGATCCGGATCGACCGACGACCGGTCGCGATCCGCGCGCCGAAGGACGCGATCGCGGCCGGGATCGGGATCGTGACCCAGCACTTCTCGCTCGTCCGGCCGATGACCGTGGTGGAGAACCTCACCCTCGGCCGGGCGGGCGGGTTCCGCCTCGATCTCGAGCGGGCCCGCCGCCAGGCGGCCGACGCCTCCGAGCGGTTCGGCATCCGGGTCGACCCGGCGGCCGTCGTGGGCGAGCTCTCGATCGGCGAGCAGCAGCGGGTGGAGATCCTCAAGGCGCTGGCGCGCGACTGCCGCGTCCTCATCCTCGACGAGCCGACGGCGGTCCTCGTGCCGCAGGAGGTCGACGCCCTCTTCGCCACCCTGCGCCGGCTGGTGGCCGATGGCCTCGCCGTCGTGTTCATCAGCCACAAGCTTGGCGAGGTCCGGGCGATCAGCGACCGGGTGAGCGTCCTGCGCCGGGGCGCGATGGTGGGAACGGTCCCGGGCTCGACCGACGAGCGCGAGCTGGCCCGGATGATGGTCGGCCGGCCCACCTTCGGCGTCGCCCGGAGCGGGACGCCGGGCCCCGCGGCCGAGCCCGTGCTCCGGGTCAGCGGCCTCCGGGCAACCGGCCGCCACGGCCTCCCGGCCCTCCACGACGTCACCTTCGAGGTCCGCCGGGGCGAGATCCTCGGCGTCGCCGGCGTCTCCGGAAACGGCCAGACCGAGCTCGTCGAGGTCCTCTCCGGGATGCGCCAGCCGATCACCGGCTCGGTCACCGTGGATGGCCGCGAGCTCGCCGGGGCGACCCCCACCGCGCTCATGGCCGCCGGCGTGGGGCGCATCCCGGAGGACCGCCACGCCAGCCTCGTGCCCGACCTGAGCGTGGCCCACAACCTCGTCCTCGAGCACCTCGACGACTTCGCCACCCGGACCGGCCTCGACGAGCGCCGGATCCGCGATCACGCCCAGGCGCTCATCGAGCGCTTCGACATCCGCGCCCGACCCGATGATCGCGTGGCCACCCTCTCGGGGGGCAACATCCAGAAAGTCCTCCTGGCGCGCGTCCTGTCGCGCGAGCCGAAGGTGATCGTCGTCGCCCAGCCGACGCGGGGGCTCGACATCGGGGCGACCGAATACGTGCGCGGAGAGCTGCTCGCCCGGCGCGCCGCCGGAGCGGCCGTGCTCCTCGTCTCGGAGGACCTCGACGAGCTCCTCGCCCTGGCCGATCGGCTGATCGTCCTGTACGAGGGCCGGGTCGTGGGCGAGATGCCGGCCGCCGGCGCCGACCCCGAGCGGCTCGGGATCCTCATGTCCGGCCGGGGCCAGGCGGCCTGACGATGGCGATCG
>CAYMBB010000202.1:0-2013 GCA_964388515.1 uncultured Anaerolineaceae bacterium | reverse complement strand
GCCCTCACCGCCGGGCCGATCCTGCTCGCCGGGGCGAACCCACTCGAGGCCTACGGCGAGTACCTCGTCGTCCCGCTCACCTCGCGCTACACGCTGCTCGAGGTGCTCGTGGCGAGCACGCCGCTCCTGTTCACCGGGACCGCGGTCGGGATCGCCTTCCGGGCCGGCTACTGGAACATCGGCGCCGAAGGGCAGCTGCTCCTCGGTGCGATCGCGGCGGCCGGGATCGGCCAAACCACCGGCGACCTGCCGTCGCCCGTCGCCCTGACCCTGATGGTCGCCGGAGGTGCCGTGGCGGGGGCCGCCTGGGCGCTCGTGCCGGCCCTGCTCCGGGTCCGGTTCCGGATCGACGAGGTCGTCACGACGCTCCTCCTCAACCCGGTCGCCCTCCTGCTCGTGAACGGGCTCCTCCAGGGGCCGTGGCGCGACCCCATCTCCGGCTTCCCCGAGTCACCGCGAATCGTCAGCGGCGCGGAGCTGCCCCAGCTCGTCGAGCGCTCACGCCTCCACGGCGGGTTCGTCCTGGCGCTGCTGATCATCGTCGCCGCCTGGTACGTCTTGGCGCGGACACCGGCCGGGCTCCGGCTCCGGGCGGCCGGACTCAGCCCGCACGCGGCGCGCTTCGCGGGGATCGACGTGCCTGGTACCCTGCTCCGGGCCGCGCTCGTGAGCGGAGCGATCGCGGGGATCGCCGGGATGAGCGAGGTGGCCGGGATCCAGTATCGCCTGACGGGTGGTCTGTCGGCCGGCTACGGCTACACGGGGATCGTCGTCGCCACGCTGGGCGCGCTGTCGATGCCCGGCATCACCCTCGCTGCGCTCTTCCTGGGCGACCTGACTGTCGGCGCCAGCTCGGCCGGGCGGGCGCTCGCGATCCCCTCGCAGCTCGGCGCGGTCGTCCAGGGGACGCTGCTCCTGGTCACGATCGGGCTGCTCGCGGTCCGGCGCAACCGGCTCAGCCGGGCGGTCGAGCCGGCGGCGGGCGAGGTCGTCGTCGCCGTCGAACAGGTCCCCGGCGCGGAGCTTCCCCCGGCCGCGACCGCGATCGACGAGGCGGGCGAGCTCGAGGTCGACGACCGGCCGAAGGCGAACGACCGATGACCTTCCTGGTCGATCTCCTGGCGGCCACCCTGCGCAACGCGACCCCGCTCGTCTACGGGACGGTCGGCGAGACCTACGCCGAACGTTCCGGCGTCCTGAACCTGGGGATCGAGGGGACGATGTACGCGGGCGCCTTCTTCGGCTTCGCGGCCGCCTGGGCGAGCGGCTCGCTGCTCGTCGGGCTGGCGGCGGCGCTCGCGGTCGGCCTGCTCGCCGGGGCCCTGATGGGGCTGCTGACGGTGACCCTCGGCGCCAACCAGCACGTCTCCGGGCTCGGCCTGACGATCGGTCTGATCGGGCTCTCCGAGTTCGTCAACCGGCTTCTCTTCCGGGGCGGCGAGCTGCAGCGGATCGAGCCGTTCCCGCTCGTCGAGCCGCCCGCCTTCCTCGGCCCGCTCGGACCGATCTTCAGCCAGTACGCGCTCACCTATGTCGCCTTCCTCGTCCTCGTCCCCCTCGCCTGGTGGGTCCTGCGGGGCACGAGCTTCGGGCTCGAGCTGCGCGCCGTGGGCGAGAACCCCGAGGCGGCCGATGCGGCCGGGATCAGCGTCGCGCGCACCCGGTACCTGGCGCTGATGTTCGGAGGCGCGCTGATGGGCGTCGGTGGGGCGGTCTTCACCCTCGCCTCGCTCGGCAGCTTCACCCTCGACATCATCGCCGGCAGGGGCTGGGTATGCATCGCGCTCGTCATCTTCGGGCGCTGGCGGATCGGACGGGGCGTGATCGGGGCCCTCCTCTTCTCGGCCGTCTACTCGCTCCAGCTCCGACTGCGGATCCTGCCCGGCTGGGGCGACGTCCCGTTCGAGCTGCTGCTCGCCCTGCCCTACCTCGTGGTCATCCTCGCCCTCGCCATCTCCGGCCGGAACGTGGCCTACCCGGGCGCGTACCTGAAGCCGTATCGTCGAACCTGAT
>CAYMBB010000201.1:0-5082 GCA_964388515.1 uncultured Anaerolineaceae bacterium | reverse complement strand
CTGGAGGATCAGGAGAGTGGTGCCCAGGCCGGGACTTGAACCCGGATGACTTGCGTCATACGCCCCTCAAACGTACGCGTATACCAATTCCGCCACCTGGGCACGAATGCCGGCCGGATCCCGAACGGAGGGTGGTACCGAGGAAGGGATTTGAACCCATACGCCCTTGCGGGCACTAGCTCCTGAAGCTAGCGCGTCTACCAGTTCCGCCACCTCGGCGCGGATCCTCGAACCGACTCGCCGCGGCTCACCCGCCGCTGGCGAGACGCCATGTTAGCACATCCCAGAATCGGTCCCCAGCCTCACCCAGCTGCCGGATCGTCGGGCCGGTGACCAGGTCGCTGACCACGACCGGGGCGTCACGGAAGTAGAACGGGAGCACGACCTGGACCTCGGCGAGGAACGCCTGGAGGGCCGAGTACGCCTTCCGGCGGGCCGCCATCGAGCCGGGTTTGCGGGCGGCGGTCAGCTTCTCGTCGAGGACGAGACTCTGGACCCCGGAGATGTTCGAGCCGTTCGACGTCGCCTGGCTCGAGGCGAGGAGCGGGTAGAGGTCCGGGTCGAGGCCGATGTTGATGTCGACGACGGCCAGCGAGAACGACCCGGCCTGGAGGCGCCGGGCGAGGTCGGCCGCCTTCAGGCCGTTCAGCTCGACCTTGAAGCCGAACGAGCTCCACGCCTTCGCCACCCGGCTCGCGGTCGCGTACGTGATCGGGTTCGAGCCCTGCTCGGGGGCGATGATCGACAGGACGAACGGCTTCGTCGCCCGGGCCGGCGCCCAGCCGGAGGCGAGCTTCCGCCAGCCGGCCGCCCGAAGGAGCTTGCCGGCCGCGGTCCGGTCGTAGTCGACCGGCGTGCTCGCCTTCGGGTCGAAGGCCCACGAGTCGGGCGGGATCAGGCTGTCGGCCCGGCGGCCCAGGCCCGCCAGGACGGACGCGACGAGCGCGTCGCGATCGACGAGCGCCAGGAGGGCCCGCCGGAGATCGGCGTCACGGAAGACGCCCTTGCCGCGCTGGTTCAGGACGGCCGCGGTGAGGGTCGTGGTCGGATAGCGCAGCAGGTGAGAGCCCGACGCCCCGGCCAGCGCGACCGCCGAGCTCGGCGGCAGACCGACCGCGGCGTCGAGGCGTCCCGCCCGGTAGGCGGCGGTGAGGCTGGCCACGTCGCCGAAGAACTCGATCCGGATCGCCTCGAGGTACGGCAGCGGCCGGGAGGGGCGGGGCGAGGCGGTCGGCGAGGCAAGGCTGTCGACCGGTGGCGAGGCTGGCCCGTCGCCCGTCCCGGCCGCGGGCGCCAGGGCGGCCGGGACGAGGTCCGCGCCGAGGCCGTCGAGCTGGACGAGCCGGAACGGCCCGGAGCCGATCGGGGCCCGGCTGAACGGGCTGTCGGCGAGATCGGCCGGCGGCACGTCGGCCAGCAGGTGGGCCGGCAGGAGCGGCTGGGTCATCGCCTGGAGGAAGCCGCCGAGCGGGGTCGCAAGGTCGAACCGGACGGTGCGCGGATCGACGACCGTCACGGTCACCTCTCGCCACGACGTCGCCTGCGGCCCGCCGTAGCCGGGATCCTGGAGCGTTCGGAACGTGAACGCCACGTCCTCCGCGGTCACCGCCACCCCGTCCTGCCAGGTCGCATCGGGGCGGAGGCTGAACGTGTAGCGCGCGCCGGTGCGATCGACCGTCCAGGACGAGGCGATGTCGGGCAGGAGTTCGCCATCGGGCCCGAGCCGGACGAGGCCGCTGAAGACGAGGGCGACGAGTTCCTGGTCGGCTGCGGTACGGGCGGTGACCGGCGTGATCGAGCTCCAGCGGCCGAGAATCCCCTCGCGATAGGCGCGCACCGGCGGCAGGCTCGAGGCGGGCGCCGTGGCCGATGCCTGGGGGCCCCCGGGCGCGATCGACGGCAGCGCGATGATCGAGGTGATGACGACCAGGGCGCCAACGAGCGCCACGACGGCCGCCCGATGGCGGCGATTCACGGCATCAGGTCCTCGTCACGGCGGCCCGCCCGGTCGGTTGACCGTCCGGGCGCAGGCTCGCACCCGGAGCGGGCACGCGGCTCAACCCCCGGTCGGCGCGAAGACGAAGCTCGACATCGAGAAGAAGACGAACAGAACCGCAAGGACGATCGTGAACTGCCAGAGCCGACGCTCGACGCCACGCCGGCTGCGGTAGACGGCGGAGTCGCCGCCGAACGTGCTCGACAGCCCGGTGCCCCGGGCCTGGAGCAGGATCGCGGCCATGAGCGCGATGCTGACGATGATCTGGCCGGCGGCCAGGAAGGGATTCACGGGTCTCTGAACCTCCGCTGAAAGCCCGGGGATGGTACCACAGGGCGCCTGTTCAGCCCCGCGCCTGGGCCGCCTGGCCCGGGGTCGCCTTGCCCGGGGTCGCCTTGCCCTGGGCCGCGACCGCCTCCATCGCCGCCCGCACGCGCTCCGGGTCGCCCAGGTAGCGGTGCCCCAGCGGCCGGAGCGCCTCGTCCAGCTCGTAGACGAGCGGCACCCCGGTCGGGATGTTCAGCCCGACGATCTCCTCGTCCGGGATCCGGTCGAGATACTTCACCAGCGCCCGGAGGCTGTTGCCATGGGCGGCGATCAGCACCCGCCGGCCCGCCTTCAGCGAGGGAGCGATCGTCCCGTGCCAGTAGGGCAGGAACCGGGCGACCGTGTCCTTGAGCGACTCCGCCCGCGGCAGTTCCGCCTCGCTCAGCTCGCGATAGCGCACGTCGTGACCCGGGAAGCGCGGGTCGTCGGGCTCGAGCGGCGGTGGCGGCACGTCGTAGCTCCGTCGCCAGAGGCGGACCTGCTGCTCGCCGTACGCGGCGGCGGTCTCGGCCTTGTTCAGCCCCTGGAGGGCGCCGTAGTGGCGCTCGTTCAGGCGCCACGAGTTGTGGATCGGGATCCACATCAGGTCGAGCTCGTCGAGCGCGATCCAGAGCGTCCGGATCGCTCGCTTGAGGACCGAGGTGTAGGCCAGGTCGAACGCGAACCCCTCCTCGCGCAGGAGCCGACCGGCCTCGTGGGCCTCGGCGATCCCGGCCTCCGAGAGGTCGACGTCGGTCCAGCCGGTGAACCGGTTCTCGCGGTTCCACGTGCTCTCGCCGTGGCGGAGCAGGACGAGCGTGGTCATCGTGCCGCCTCCTCGCGGGCGCGCGCTGTGACCGCCGCCCGGGCGACGATGCCGGCCATCTCGTCGGGCTTGAGCGAGGCGCCCCCGACGAGGGCGCCGTCGATCGACGGCTCGGCCAGGAACTCGGCGATGTTCGCGCTGGTGACGCTGCCACCGTACAGGACCGGCAGCGCGGCGACCGTCCCGGCCGGCCAGCCGAGCCCGGTCAGCACCGCCCGGATCGCCTCGGCCATCTGCGCCGCGTCGGCGCCGCGCGCGTTCCGCCCGGTGCCGATCGCCCAGACCGGCTCGTAGGCCACGACCAGCCCGCGCCGTGCGAGCGCCTCGGGGTCGTGGCCGGCGAGCGCGCCATCGAGTTGACGGGCGACGACCTCGCCCGCCCGGCCGGCCTCGCGCTCGGCGAGCTGCTCGCCGACGCACAGGATCGGCCGCAGGCCGGCCTCCAGCGCCCGCCCGAGCTTGCGCCCGATCAGCTCGTCGGTCTCGCCGGCGTCCCGACGGCGCTCCGAGTGGCCGATGATCACCCAGCTCGCCAGCCCGGCGAGCATCGGCGCGCTGACCTCGCCGGTGTACGCCCCGGCCAGCTCGTGGTGGACGTTCTGGGCGCCGACCTCGATCCCCTCGCCGGCGACGACGTCCCGGACGGCGGCGAGGCAGACGTACGGCGGGCAGATGACCCGGACGACCGACGCTTCGCGGGTCCGGGCGGCGATCGTCCGGGCGAGCTCGCCGGCGTCGGCGGGGGTCGTGTGCATCTTCCAGTTGGCAGCGATGATCAGCGGTCTCATGGCTCCATGATGACAGCCTCGGCCGAACGCCGGCGGGCCCCCCGGACGACCCGACTCGCCGCGCGGGGCTCGGTCGCGCCCCGCCGGCTCGCCCGGCCCCCCCGCTCCCCTCCCCGCCTCCCGACCCCCTCGTCGTCATGGAGGGCGAGGCGCTCGAGTCGCTCGAGCGAGCGCTGGACGCTCGAGCGGTGCATGCCGAGCCGCACGGCCAGTTCGCCGAACGTGGCCTCCGGCGTCTCGCGCCGGGCCTCGGCGACGAGGCGTACGACGTATGGCTGCTCGGCCAGGCGCCCGTCGGCCTCGAGCTGCTCGATCGCCGCCAACTGGCGCGCCGCGGCCGCGACGGCACGCTGGAGGTTCGCCGACTCGGCGTTGATCACCCGGTTGATCTCCCCGCGCAGGGCCCGCGACACCTGGCGCGCCTCGAGCTCGAGCAGGGACGCGCCGGCCCCGATCCGGCGCAGGAAGAGCCCGACCGAGGCCGCGCTCTTCCAGGTGACGACACCCCGCCCGCGCCGGATCCGCCACGACGCCGGCAGGTCGAGCTCGGCCAGTCGGGCCGCCAGGACCGGCGCTTCCTCGGGCGCAACGACGAACTCCAGGTGCGACCGCGATGAGGCGAAGCTGAGCGAGCCGCGGGCCAGGAAGCGGCCGCGCAGCCAGGCCAGCCGGCAGTGCTCGGGGGCGCTCGCCCAGTCGAAGCCGGCCGGAGCGGACCGCCCCTCGACCGGGTCGGGGTCGACGACCCGGACGTGCCTGGTGCGCCGGCGCTCGCCAAGCAGCCGCCCCGCGTCGGTCACCCGGCCGAGCCGGACGGCCAGGCGGGCCACGGCCGCCTCCCGGGTCGCCAGCGCGCTGCCCAGCCCGGCCGACTCCGCCGCCCGGTCGCACGGTCGGGCCGGATCGATCGCGGCCAGCTCGGCCCGGATCGCCTGGACGAGATCGCGGTCGGCCTGGCTCATCCGGGCCGGGTCAGGCCGTCCGTGCGCCGACCGCGGTCCGGCGCCGGGCACCACCCTCGCGCTCGGCGAGCCGGAGGAGAGCGGCCGCCAGTCGGGCCCGGTCGTGGTGGTGCGGGGTCGCGGGAACCCCGACCCCGCCGAGGGCCCAGCGCGGCCGGCTGCCCACGGCAGGCGGCGCGCCGCGCCTGACCGCGGGTCTCCACC
>CAYMBB010000200.1:0-5097 GCA_964388515.1 uncultured Anaerolineaceae bacterium | reverse complement strand
GAGCGACGCGCTCGTTCACGTCGGCGAAGGCGCCCCGCTCGAGGTCGCCGGCTGACGCGCGGGGGCCTCAGATCCGTGCCACCCGAGGAGGGATTGCCCGCCTCAGCCGTCTGACGACGGTGCCCTATCTCGCCTCGGCCGGAGGAGCTCCGCCGGCGCCGGCGCAGCACCCGGCGCGATGGCGGGCCGTAGTTCAGGCAGGCCTCGATCGCCGGGGCGACCTCCGCAAGAAGGTCGGCGCTCGCGTCTAGCCCGAAGTTTGACGGGCCGGGCGTGCTCGGCTGAACGTGGCCGGGAGCAGCGGCTTCTGACTACGCGCTCGCGGGCGTGAGCCCGAGCAACGCGAGGGCGCGCGCCTGGAGTGGCGTCGGGGTGGCGACGATCTCGAAGGCCGCCTCGTCGGGCGCGCCGGCCGGCCCGAGCCGGTCGCGAGTGAGCGTGGCGAGCCCGGCGAGGAGCGTCCGGAAGCTGTGGACGGCCGTCCCGTCGGGCAGCTCCTGAGTGTGGGCCTTGCGCAGGGCCGCCGCCGAACGCCGGGCGGGGGCGACCGGGTCAGCGTGCCAGGGCGGCTCCTCGTCGCGGAAGAGGAGCGGCGCCCAGGCGCGCTCCATGTGCCACTGGACGTAGAAGGCGAGCATGCACAGCAGGACGTGGGCGCGCACGCGCGCTTCGCTCCAGTGGTGGATCGGGCGGACCGCGAGATCGACCGCCTTGAAGCTGCGGAAGGCCCGCTCAACCCGGACGAGGAGCTTGTACGAACGGACGACCGCCGGTGCATCGAGGCGCGCTTCGGTCACCGAGGTGCGCAGCACGTAGAGGCCATCGAGGGCGGCCTCGGCGGCGATCTCGGGCTCCTTGCGCGTGACGGTGAGCCGCTCGTCGGCGATGTCGAGCTCGAAGTGCTTCGCCACCTTGTGGCGATCGATGACCTTGCCCACCGCGAGGCCGATCCTGTCAGCGCCGCGCAGGCTGCCCGCGCTGACGCGGCCGATGATCGGCGCGAGCAGGGCCTCGGTCGCAGCGAGCAGGTCCAGCCGCTTGCGCGCCCGCTCGGCCGCGAGCAGCGGGTTGCGGCACACGACGAGCCGCTCGCCCGGGAAGTCGGGGCTCGTGATCTCGGCGAGGTTGCGCTCGTCGAACAGCCCGAGCTGGAGCGTGCCGCTCTCGACGAGCCCCCGGATGGCCGGGCCGCGCAGGGCGCTGATCCAGTCGAGGCCGACCGCGCGGAGGGTGTCGATCTGGGCCCCCGTGAGCATCCCCCGGTCGCCCACGAGCACGACATCGGTCAGCCCGAAGCGGACCCGCAGCTTCTCGACCGCGGCCGGTACGGTCGCGGGATCGCCGGTGTTGCCGGGCACGACCTCGACCGCGATCGGGCGGCCCTCGGGGTCGGTGATGAGCCCGTACTCGATCTGGAGCGTGCCGCGCTTGCCGTCACGGCTGTAGCCGAGCTTCGCGAGCGGGCAGTGGCGACCCTCGACATAGGAGGAGGAGAGGTCGTAGAGGACGAGTCCGCCCGGCTCCAGATGCCGAGCCGCCAGGCGGCGCTCGATCCGCTCCTGGCGTGCGAGGAGCCAGTCCAGCGCACCGTAGAGCTCGTCGGCCCCCGCATCGGCGACCCCGAGCGTCGCGGCGAGCGTGCTCTGGCGCCAGCGCCGGGTGGTCGCGAGCTTGGACCCTGGCGCGAGCAGGCGCGCCGCGATCATGCCCACGACGAGGTCGCGCTCGCGCGAGCGTCGCGGGTCGAGCAGCGCTTCGAGGCCAAGGGCGCGCAGGGTGCCCACGACCGCGACGACCGCCCCGTGGGGCAGGCTCCGGCGCAGCTCGATCCCTGCCGCCGGCAGGAACCGCTCGCCGCGCAGCCCCCGGCGGATCAGATCGATCAGCTCGGGCGGCAGGTGGCTGATGTTGCCCAGGGTCTCGGTCTTGACCTTGCCCCCTTCGCGGTAGCTGCGGCGCAGCAGGTGCGTCTCGTACGTCCGACCTCTGTAGTGCCTGCGGGTGGTCGCGACGTGGACGGCTCCGCCTCGGGTAGTCACGGCGGAACCGTCCCACAATCCGCCGCATCTGTCAACAACGTTAGTGCCTACGTCCCGGCAGGTGAATCAGCCCGGATCACGCTCAGCGCACATGTCCCTCGTGCTCAGCCGAGCACGCCCGGCCCGTCAAACTTCGGGCTAGCGGCCGCTCGACCGCCGGATCGGCGAGCCGGTAGACGTTGTGGCGACCGTCCGACTCGACACGGACCAGGCCGCACTCCAGGAGACAGAGCAGGCCGGGTCACGCTCGCCGGACCCGACTACTTCGACCAGCATGACCGAGAGCGCGTCACCCGCCGACTCGTCCGCCGAATCCAGGGCCCTCGGCTACGAGGTCTCCCTTTCGCCCGTCACTGCCTGGGCGATCAATTACGAGGCACACCAAGTCTCGGGGCTCCATCCGACGCTCGCCCACGAAAGCGACCGAGGATGGTTCCCGACGACGCGAGATACGCGGCGGTCAATACCGCTACCAGGTAGGCGAGCCAGTCACCAGGAGTGGGATCCACGGAGCCAACAGGGTCCAGCCGCACCGCAAACACCGGCGCAGCCAGGGCGACGAGCGCAAGTGCGAGGGTTCGGCCGAGGGATCGGAGGCCGACTGGCTCGTCGCCGCCGAAGCAGTGGCACGCGTGCTCACGACCACGGCCGACGCTCCAGGCCTGCGCCAAAGTAAACGTCGAGAGTGCGGCAATTGTTGCCACCCACGGCAAGGGGCCCGGAACGACAACGAGCACGATCGGGAGGACTGTCTCGGTCAGGACGACGACGCTCGCACCCGTGGCCACGAGCTGAGCGGGGAGGAGGCCGTATTCCCTGACGCCCGCGACGAAATAAGTTGGATGCAGAGCCTTGCTCATCGCCGACAGCGCGAATAGCGACGCGTAGAACACGCGGAGCGCCAGCTGCCAGTCCACGTTCCCCGGATCTCCCCCAACGGGACATGCTTGCCCAGCGCCGACTTGACGCAGGCACGATAATCACTCGTAGACTATACAGCCGAGGAGGAACCGGGGAAATGGACAACCTTGCCGGTCTCTCAGACGCAATAGCTGCGCGGCTCAATCGGCGAAGGTTCCTGGCCCGAGCCGCAGGCCTGCTTGCTGGCGGCGTGGCCGCCGCTCTCGCTCCGGCTCTCGCGCGTGGAGGCTCGCCTCCCGACAAGGGTTCTTTCGCGACCGTTCTCGATCGAGGCCCAGATGCCGGTGTCTCGCCTGATGCCTGCGGCATCTACTGCTCGCCGTACGACTGCTGCACAAACGGTTGCTGCAACGGCTACTACCTGTTCCGCTGCCTCAACAACTGCGATCGCACGTACTTCTACATCTGCTCCTCGCCCTGCACTGGCTTCTGCTATTCACTCGCCTGCTAACGGTGGATGCGATCGCCGCTCTTCTCGGATTAGTCGCGCTACTGCTATCAGGCGTTTCCCTCCTGTTGGCCCTCGGCGTCGCAGTCCGGGTCAAGCGCCTGGAAGACGCTGCCCTACCGCCGAGGATGGGGCTGCAAGTTGGCACTTTTGCGCCGCGCCAACCACTGACTCGTCTGCTCGGCAACGACGAGTCGTGGTTGGACAGGTCGCTGCTTCTCTTCGCGAGTTCGCGCTGTGAGCCCTGCCGGGACTTGGTCATGGGTCTGCGCGACAGGCTTCAGACCACGTCGACGCCCCTGATCCTCATCGAGCCCGGGCCGCCGAGCGAGTCGCTCGCGGGCCTGATCGGCTTTCCAGTGGCCAACGTGGTCGATGAGGCTGGTGCCGTCAGGGACGCGTTCCAGGCGCACGCGACTCCCCATGTCTTCTTGATTCGCGACAGTCGCATTAGGGACCAACAGCTCGGAGCCGACGTTCCCCGCGTGCTCTCGATGGTCGCCGACGACCTCGTCGCGGCGCCCTCTGCTGTGAGCGTGTCCTAATGCGGGAGGGGCACGCTCCTTGGCCTCGCGGTTGCGCCGGCAACGGTCAGCGTCGCCGGTCCGGCGCATGGCGGCAGGTCGGTCGCGGCTAGCGTGGCGCTCTCCGGGGCGCTCGCCGCCCTCCTTCTTCGGGGACCGAGTCACGGTTACGAGCTTCACGCGACGCTGGAGGCCGAGCTCGGCTCGGTCTGGTTGACCCGGCCCTCCCAGGTCTACTTGACGCTCGGGCGGATGGCCCGCGACGGCTTGGTCGTCATCCAGCGGATCCACCAGGACACGCGACCTGATCGCCGCCTCCTGACGCTCACCGAGGCCGGTCGGCAGGCGGCGGATGCCTGGTTGCTCGACGGGCCGGCCGACGAGCTTGTCGTGCGGGTCGCCGTCGCCCGCCTGGTTGTTCCGGAGAGTTTCGTGTCGGTGCTCGTCGCGATGAGCGACGAACGGACCGAGGTCCTGCATCGTCTCCGCGCCGCCCGCGCGGCGGACGCGGGCGGTCTCCGGCCCGAGGCTCGCGACGCCGAGATGGGCGCCGTCGAGGCGCAGCTCCGCTGGCTCGAAGTGGTCCTTGCACGTGCTGATGAGATCGTGGCCCGGCCACGGGCGAGGCCGATCCATGAGCAGACCGCTCAGCTTGCCTGATCGCCGCCCCGTGATCGAGCTCCGCGGGGTGGTCCGTCACTACCCGGCGGGCACGAGTGTCGTGCGTGCGCTCGACGGAGTTGACCTGTCGATTAACCGTGGCGAGGCGGTCGCGGTGACGGGCCCGTCGGGCTCGGGCAAGACGACCCTCCTCAACCTCATCTCCGGTCTCGACCGGCCGACCGCCGGTACGATCAACGTGCTGGGCACGAGCGTCGATGCTGCCTCCGAGCGCGAGTTGAGCGATCTCCGCGCGAGCCGCCTCGGGCTGATGTTCCAGGATCCCCACCTCCTTGCCGGACTGACTGCGGTCGAAAACCTCGTCGCGGCCCGCTTGCCGTGGACCGGCTGGCGCGAAGCGGAGGCGAAGGCGCGCGAGCTGCTCGACGAGCTCGGCCTCGGCGACCGGCTCGACGCCCCGCCGTCACGGCTCCCGGGCGGCGACCGGCCACCGGTGGGCCTGGCGCGCCCGTTGCTGGGCGCGCCGGAGGTGCGCCCCGCCGCA
>CAYMBB010000199.1:3386-5099 GCA_964388515.1 uncultured Anaerolineaceae bacterium | reverse complement strand
GTCTCGATCAGCAAGGTGCTCCAGGTCCAGTCCGAGCAGCTCCGGATCGAGCGCCGCCAGCGGGCCGAGGAGCAGGCCGCGAAGGCGCCGATCAAGATGCTCTTCCCGCTCGTGGGCTGCATCTTCCCGTCGCTGTTCATCGTCATCCTGGGTCCGGCGATCATCCTGATCGTGCAGAACCTGGCCCTCAAGTAGCGCGCGGGGGCCGCCCTGGGCGCACGGAACCTGACCCGCTCGACGATCCTCGCCCATGAGCTGGAGGCGGCGGAGTCGCTGTGGGCGCGGTTCCTGGGCCTGATGGGCCGCCCCAGCCTGGCCCCCGGGGCAGGACTCTGGCTGCCCGGCACGAACGGGATCCACATGCTGTTCATGCGCTTCCCGATCGACTGCGTCTTTCTGGGCCGCCCGGGGCCGGACGGCGGGCGACCGGTCGTCGGGCTGCGCCGGGCGTTGCCGCCCTGGCGGGGCGTCGTCTGGTTCGTGCGCGGCGCGCACGGAGTCCTCGAGCTGCCGGCCGGCACGATCGCGGTGTCCCGCACGGAGCTCGGCGACAGGATCGTCATCGAGACCTCCGCACCGGGCGCGTAGTGGCCGGGCGGGCAGGAGCCAGGCGGGCAGGGCCGGGCGGGCGCCCCGGCGACCCGGCGCGAACGCCCCGGTTCGGCGCTGCCAGGGGCTCTGAAACGGCGCAAGAGCGGCCGGTTGCGCTGCGCAGGACAAAACCGACCCAAGAGGGCTGATCACCGCGCATCCGGAGGCCGATTCGGCCGATCTGTCCTCGTGCGCGGAACATATCGGGGTCAGGCAGGTGGTAGCCGAGCTCGTCCGGGGCCGATTCTGGCGTTCTGTCTTCGCGTGCAGAACAGGTCGGGTCGAGCAGGCAAACCGTCAAGCCTGGTAACGGGCCGTTGAGCGCCGCGTTCGATGATCCCGCGATGAACGCGCTCCGACGGCGGCTCCAGCCCGGGCTTCGGCCGAGACCCGGACCCGGACCCGGACCCGGACCCGGACTCAGACTCGGATCCGGAGGCAGGCTGCGGGCGGCCACCGGGTTGCTGCTCGACCTCGCCTTCCCGGCCCGCTGCGCCGGCTGTGGCCGCGAGGGGGCCGCCCTGTGCGACGCGTGCACGCCGGCGCTCATGGTTCGCGCGCGGTTGCCGGCCGGGACGCCGATCGGCCTCCCCTCGGAGACGCCGGCGCCGCTTCTGCAGCTCGAGTGGTGCGCACCGTTCAACGGCCCGGTCCGACGGGCGATCCATGCCCTGAAGTACGACGGCGAACGGCGGCTGGCCGGTCCGCTCGGTCGCGCAGTCGCGCGCCGATGGCAGCAAGCCGGTGCCGGAGGTGACCTCCTCGTGCCCGTACCCGTTCACGCCGACCGTGCCCGCGAGCGCGGCTTCGATCACGCCCAGCTGATCGCCGGGGCGGCGGCCGGCGAGCTCGGCCTCGCCCTGGCCACGATCCTCGTCCGGACGCGAGCCACGGCGGCCCAGTTCCGGCTCGACCACACCGCGCGAGCAGCCAACGTCCGGGGTGCATTCGCCGTCGATCCGGGAGCGGCGCGGCGGCGGCACGAGGTGGAGGGCCGCTGGATCGTCCTCGTCGACGACGTCGTCACGACCGGCGCCACGCTCGCCGCCTGTGCCGAGGCGCTCCTGACGGCAGGGGCGGCCGGCGTCTCGGCTGTGACGGTGGCCCGGGAGCGGTAGGAGA
>CAYMBB010000199.1:0-3286 GCA_964388515.1 uncultured Anaerolineaceae bacterium | reverse complement strand
GACCTCCGGCGGACGGTCCCGCCGCGGGCCGCGGCTATACTCGGATCGGGCCCATCGGTCAGCCATTCGCGCACCCGTCCCGGCCCAGGCGAGTGGCGCGCCCGGCGTCTCGGAGGCGCATCGTGAGAGCGATCGTCAAGGGCAAGAACGTCGAGGTCCCGGAGCGTGTTCGTCAGTACGCGGAGCGCAAGCTCGCTCGGATCGGGCGGTTGCTCGACGACCGGAGCGACGCGATCGTCGAGCTGTGGACCGAGCAGCACCGGAGTGTGGACGACTCGCACATCGTCGAGGTCACCCTGGTCATCGACGGTCAGACCCTGCGCAGCCGCGCGGCCGGCCCCACCTATCAGGCCGGGATCGACGAGGTGATCGACAAGGTCGAGCGGCGGGCGATCGACTACAAGGAGCGGCCGCGGCTGCGGGCGCGCCCACCCGAGGAGAAGCAGCTCCTCAGCCGGATCGCCGAGGGCACCTCCGAGGCGGCGATCGAACGGCAGGTCGTGAAGACGAAGCGTTTCGGCATCGAGCCGATGTTCGAGGAGGACGCGATCGCCCGGATGGAGGAGCTCGGCCACTCGTTCTTCATCTTCGTCAACGCCGAGAACGAACGCCTGAACGTCCTCTATCGCCGGCGCGACGGCAACTACGGGATCATCGAGCCGGTCGTGGGCGGGGAGTACACGGTCGGTCGGTCGAAGGCGCGCACCGAGCGGGCGAAGGCGGTCTGACGACCCGCGAGCCGGCGGTTCTGACTGGCCGGGCCGGGGCCGCCGGACCGGAGCGCGGCCGGGCGAGGCGCCCGCGGGCCGAGGGCCGCCGCGGGGTGCGAGCGCGGTGGATCACGGACCCGGTGGGGCATCGGGTACGATTCTTGAATGCTGCCTGATGGCCGACGGCTCGGCGTCCACCTGCCGCTCGGCGGGGGCATGGTCCGGGCGGTCGAGCGCGCCCACGAGATCGGAGCGACCGCACTCCAGGTCTTCGCCGACAACCCGACGGCCTGGCGCCGCCGGAGCCAGCCACCGAAGGAGCTGCCGGCCTTCCGCCAGCGGCTGGCCGAGCTCGACATCGGCCCGCTCGCGATCCACGCCTCGTACCTCGTCAACCTCGCCGGCCCCGACGAGGACTTCTTCGCCAGATCGGTGGCCGTGCTCGCCCACGAGCTCCGGGTCGCGCCCGCCTACGGAGCTCGGTTCGTGAACGTCCACGTCGGCTCGCACCGCGGCAGCGGACCCGAGGCCGGCACGAGGCGGGTCGCCGAGGGGGTCGCCCTCGTCCTCGCCGAGGTCCACGCCGGCCCCGAGGCGGCTCTGCTCGTCCTGGAGAACTCGGCCGGCGGCGGCGCCGGGCTGGGCACGACCGTCGAGGAGCTGGCGGCGATCCTCGACGCGGCGGCGGCCCGTGGCGTCGACACCGCCCGGCTCGCCTTCTGCCTCGACACGGCCCACGCCTGGGGCGCTGGATACCGGATCGCCGAGCCAGCCGAGACCGACGCCCTCCTCGACACCTTCGACCGACGGATCGGGCTCGAGCGACTGGTAATGATCCACCTGAACGACTCGAAGGCGAAGCTCGGCTCGAAGGTCGACCGCCACGAGCACATCGCCGCCGGCCAGATCGGCGCGCGGGGTTTGGCGCACATCCTGACCCAGCCACGCCTCGCGGCGGCGACGTACTACCTCGAGACGCCGGGGATGGAGGACGGCTTCGACGCTATCAACATCGCCCGCTGCTACGCGCTCGCCGCGGGCCGACCGCTCCCCGAGCTGCCGCCGGAACCGACCCGGGCGCGCAGCCGGGCGCGTGGCGGGCAGGCGAAGCGTGATGCCGGTTCGGGCCCGGGCTGACGCGGGATCCGGCGGGCGCGCGGGACGATCGTGAGGACACCGAGGCTCGAGCGGGCGACCCTGCTCGATCTGCTGACCCTCGGCGTCCTGCTCATGCTGGCGGCGGTCCTCAGGCTCACCGATCTCTCGACACGCGGCCCGTGGGACGCCGACCAGGGCCACGACATGCTCGTCCTGTTCCGGTTCGTCACCCGCGGCGACTGGCCGCTCCTGGGTCCGCCAACCTCGATCGGGAACTTCCACCACGGGGCGCTCTACTACTACCTGCTCGCCCCGGCGGCGTGGCTGGGCGGCTCGGATCCGGTCGTCGTCAGCGGCGCGATCGCGCTCTCGGGCATCGCGGCGGTCGGACTCACCTGGTGGATCGCCCGCGCGGTCGCCGGGCCGGTCGTGCCAGGCGGGCAGGCCAGGCCGGTCGTGCCAGGCGGGCAGGCCGGGCCGGCCGGTGGCCGGATCGCCGGCTTCGTGGCCGGGCTCGTGGCCGCCGTTTCGGCCAGCGCGATCAGCGAGTCGACGTTCATCTGGAACCCGAACCTGATCGCCTTTTCGAGCGCCCTGACGATCGCTGCCGGGTGGCGGGCCTGGACGACCAGACGCGCCCGCTGGTGGCTGCTGGCGGCCGTCGGCCAGGCGATCACGATGCAGAGCCATCTCCTGGGGATCATCTTCCTCGTGCCGGTCGCGGCGCTCCTCGTCGCCGACGCGAGACGCCGGCCGCCCGGCTCCCGCCGCGCGCTGGCCGGTGTTGGGCTCGGGGCGCTGGCGATCCTGCTCGCCAGCTACGTCCCGCTCGCCGCCTACGAGCTCGGCCACGACTTCGCGGAGACGCGCGCGATCATCGCCTGGCTCAGTGGCCCGGGGGCTCCGGTCGCCCTCGACCCGATCTCGCGCCTCCTGTTCGTCGACCTGCGGATCGTCGCCTGGCCGCTGACCGGGCTGCTGACCGATGCGCTCGTACCGGGGGTGCTGGCCGCCCTCGGCGTGCTCGTCGTCCTCGTCTGGCGCCTGCGCGCGGCCGGCGGCCTGGAGCGCGACTTCGTCCGCTGGCTCGCCTTCGCGCTCCTCTGGAGCTGGATCGTCCTCGGCCTGGGCGTCGCGGGGCTGGCCACCGTCACGCCACTGCCAGTCGACCACTACCACGCCTTCCTCGATCCGCTCGTCTTCGTCCTCGCCGGCCTGGGCGCAGCCGCTGCCTGGGGGAACCGGGGACAGCCGGAGAGACCGCCGAGCGAGTCATCGGGCGCGCCCGGGGAGCGCCGGCCGGCCATCGCGGAGCTGGCCCGAGCCTCGCGGCTCACCCCTGCCCGAACGCTCGTCCTCGTCGCGCTCGGCGCGCTCCTCGCCTGGAATGTCGGCCACTGGCCCCCCTCGGTTGCACCGGACGGAGGGTGGCCGGCGGCGGCGCGCGCCAGCTCCCGGATCGAAGCCTCGGCCGGGCC
>CAYMBB010000198.1:0-5161 GCA_964388515.1 uncultured Anaerolineaceae bacterium | reverse complement strand
GACAGGTTAATGGCGAGCCGGGTGGCCCTCACGGGCCGGACCGCGACGCCACCGGTCTGCGAAGGGAGGGGCGCGCTGGGCTACCGGCGGACGCTCGATCGGCTCGACCGGGCCGTCGCGGCGCTCGGGGGATCGACCGCCCGCGCCGCAGGCTGATCCGGACGATGGCCCGCACGATCCTCCTCGTCGACGACGAGCCGACCCTGCGCGAGACCGTGGCCGAGGCGCTCGAGGCGGACGGCTACCGGGTCGTCAGCGCGACCGACGGGCGCGAGGCCCTGGTCCGCTTCCGGGCCGAGCGGCCCGACCTCGTCCTCCTCGACCTGATGCTGCCGGAGCTGTCCGGAATCGAGGTTTGCCGGATCATGCGCGCCGAGTCCGGCGTCCCGATCCTGATGCTCACCGCCAAGAGCTCGGAGATCGACAAGGTCGTCGGCCTCGAGGTCGGCGCCGACGACTACGTCACGAAGCCGTTCAGCCTGCGCGAGCTGACGGCCCGCGTCCACGCTCTCCTGCGCCGGGCCGACCAGCAGATCGCCCTCGAGACGGCACCCGCGGTCATCGATCTCGGCCGCGTCCAGGTGGACCTGGCCGGCCGGCGGCTTCTGCGCGACGGCCGGGTCGTGCCGATGAAGCCACGGGCGTTCGAGCTGCTCGCCTTCCTCGTCCGCCATCCGGGTCAGGTGTTCACCCGTGACCAGCTCCTCGAACATGTCTGGGGCTACGACTACGGGGGCGAGACCCGGACGGTCGACGTGCACGTCCACTGGCTGCGGACCGAGATCGAGGCCGACCCGGCCCGCCCGGAGCTGATCCAGACGGTGCGCGGGATCGGCTACGTCTTCCGTCGTCCGGCCTGACGATCGGGTCGCCGCAGGCCGGCGACGCGCCGCGCACCCGCGTCCGGCTATCCTTCGCGTCATGCGACTCAGTCAGCTCTTCTTCGCCACGCTCCGTGACGACCCGGCCGACGCGGAGATGCCCTCCCACCGCCTCCTCGTCCGGGCCGGCTACGTGCGCCAGCTCGGGTCCGGGATCTACTCGCTCCTGCCCCTCGGCTTCCGGGTCACGAAGCGGGTCGAGCAGGTGATCCGCGAGGAGATGAACCGGATCGGCTGCCAGGAGATGGAGATGCCGGTCGTCCACCCGGCCGACGTCTGGCGCCGGAGCGGCCGCTACGACGCGATCGGGCCGGAGCTGGCCCGCTTCAAGGACCGCGGCGGCCGGGACATGGTCCTGGCGATGACCCACGAAGAGGTCGTGGCCGGGCTCCTGGCCGACGTCGTCCGCTCGTATCGCCAGCTGCCCGTCCTCGTCTACCACTTCCAGACGAAATTCCGGGACGAACCGCGCTCGCGCGGCGGCCTGATCCGGGTTCGCGAGTTCGTGATGAAGGACTCGTACAGCTGCGACCGGGACGAGGCGGGGCTCGAGCGCAGCTACTGGCTCCACCACGCGGCCTACAGCCGGATCTTCGAGCGCCTCGGTCTGAAGACGATCGCGGTCGCCTCGGACCCGGGGATGATGGGCGGCTCGCAGGCCCACGAGTTCATGGTCCTCAACCCGGCCGGCGAGGATGTCCTCGTCATCTGCGAGGCGTGCGGCCACTCGGCCAACCTCCAGGTCTCGCAGACCCCCAAGCCGGCACCGCCGGCCGAGCCGCCGCTCCCGCTCGAGGAGGTGGCGACCCCGGGGACGGCGACGATCGCCGATCTTGCGGCCTTCCTCGGCATCGGCACGGACCGGACGGCCAAGGCGACCTTCTTCGTCACCGGCGACGGGCGGCTGGTGACCGCGATCGTGCGCGGTGATTTCGAGGTCAACGAGACGAAGCTGGTGAACGCGGTGAAGGCGGTGGGCGGGATCCGGCCCGCCCACGTCGAGGAGATCAAGGCGGCGGGGATGGAGCCCGGCTACGGCTCGCCGATCGGGGCCCACGACACGCTCGTCGTCGTCGACGACCTCGTCGCCCGCTCCGCGAACCTCGTGGCCGGCGCGAACCGGGAGGGCTTCCACCTGCGCAACGTCAACCTCGGGCGTGACTTCGGGGCGGATCTCGTCGTCGACATCACCAACACCCGCGCCGGCGATCCCTGCCCGGCCTGCGGTGCCCCGCTCGTGCTGCGCAACGGGATCGAGGTCGGCAACATCTTCAAGCTCGGCACGAAGTACACCGAGGCGTACGACGCGCGCTACCTGGGCGAGGACGGCGAGCGCCACCCGATCGTCATGGGCTCGTACGGGATCGGCCTCGGCCGGAGCGTCGCCTGCATCGTCGAGGAGCACCACGACCAGAAGGGGATCGTCTGGCCGCGCGAGGTCGCGCCCTACGCCGCCCACCTGGTGGCGATCGGGACGGCGAAGGAGCCGCGCGTCACCGAGGTCGCCGAGCGGCTCCACCAGGTCGCCTTGGAGGCCGGCCGGGAGATCCTGTACGACGACCGCGACGAGTCGCCCGGGGTGAAGTTCACCGACGCCGAGCTCCTCGGCATGCCGACGATCCTGACGGTCAGCCCGCGCTCGCTCGCCGCCGGCGGGGTCGAGGTGACCGACCGGGCGACCGGCGAGCGGAGCCTGCGCCCGATCGACGAGGTGGAGGCCGAGCTGGCCGGCCGCCAGGCCGCGCCGCGGTAGGCGGTCGATGACCGGACCGGCCGCGGGTGACGAGGCGTTCCTGCTCGAGTGGCTGACCGTCGGCGTCGTCCGGGTCGACGAGCGGCTGGTCGTCAGCTCGGCGAACGCCGCCGCGCATGCCTTCGCCGACCGCCAGCCGGGCGGGATGGTCGGGCGATCGGTGATCGAGGCGTTCGTCGACCGGCGGATCGAGGAGATTGCCCGGACCGCGCGTGACGCCGGCTCGGCGACCGGCGAGTTCGTCCTTCGGCCGCCCACCGGTCCGACGGTCGTGGTCCGGGCCCGGCGCGCCCCGACCGGCGGCGCCTGGCTGGTGATCGAGGACGTCAGCGAGCTCCGCCGTCTCGAGCGGATCCGGACCGAGTTCGTGGACAACCTCTCCCACGAGCTGCGCACGCCGCTGACCACGATCGGCCTGCTGGCCGAGGCGCTGGCCCGCGAGGCGGAGTCGGCGGCGGGCGGGATCCCGGCCCGGATGCGCGACCGGATCGCCAAGATCGAGGTCGAGACCGGTCACCTCGGCCAGATGGTGAACGAGCTGCTCGACCTGGCCCGGATCGAGAGCGGGGGACCGCTGGTCATGCTCGACGAGGTCGACCTGGGGCGGCTGGCCCGGGCGGCGGTCGAGCGGTTGCGCCTGTTCGCCGACCGCCAGGGTGTCGAGCTGGCGGTCGAGGTCGCGCCGGACCTGCCCCTCGTCCGGGGCGACGAGGACCGGCTCGGCCAGGTGCTCGTGAACCTGCTCCACAACGCGGTCAAGTTCTCGCCCGGGGGCGGCCTGGTGACCGTCCGGGTGGCCGGGCAGGGTGACGAGGTCGTCACCTCGGTCGAGGACCACGGGATCGGGATCGCCCCGGCTGACCAGGCGCGGATCTTCGAGCGCTTCTACAAGGCCGACCGGGCCCGGGTGCGCGGCGGCGGAGGGACCGGCCTCGGCCTGGCGATCGCGCGCCACATCGTGGAGAGCCACGGCGGCCGGATCTGGGTCGCCTCGGAGGAAGGGCGGGGCTCGACGTTCTCGTTCGCCCTGCCGGTTACCGGACGGGAGGCCGGATGAGTACGCTCCACGTCGCCACGATCAACATCCGCAACCTGATGGACCGCTGGTCCGAGCGCCTGCCGCTCCTGCTCGCCGACATGGCCGCCCTCCAGCCGGACGTGCTCGGCGTCCAGGAGGTCGTCTACCCGATGGAGCAGGACCGGATCCTCGGCGCCGCCGGGTCGGGGCGCTACGCGGTCACGCGCGGTCCGGCCGGCCGGCCCGAGTACGGCTGCTCGCTCCTCGTCCGGGAGCCGCTCGTACCGGCCGACGAGGCGCGCCTCGACCTTGGGCTGGGCCGCCAGGCGAACCGGGTGACGGTGACGCTCGGTGACGGTCGCCGGGTGGTCGTGGCCACGACCCACCTCCACCACCCGCCCGACGCGCACGCCGAGCGCGATGCGCAGGTCGCGACGCTCCTCGCCTGGCTCGAGACGGCGCCCGCGGCCGACGCGGTCGTCGTGACCGGCGACTTCAACGCCGACCCGCGCGAGCCCGGCTACGCCCGGATGGGCCGGGCCGGGTTCCGCTCCGCCTCGGTCGAGGCGAACGGCGCCGAGCCCGCGGTCACCTGGCCGTCGGGGCTGATCGCCGAGGGGATGGACACCGACGGCGAGCCCGACTGCCTCGACTACATCTGGGTCCGGGGAGCGGTCCGCGTCCTCGACTGCCGGCTCGTCTTCGACCGGCCCGCGGTCGCCGACCCAACGCTCTACCCGTCGGACCACTTCGGGCTGTCGGCCCACCTGGAGATCGGGTGATGGCGTCGATCGCCGGGCCGGACGGCGGCCGCCGGACGCTCCGCCTCGCCCACCGGGGCGACCATCGCGTCGCGCCCGAGAACTCGCTGGCGGCGTTCCTGGCGGCCCTCGAGCTGCCCGGCTGCGACGGGCTCGAGTTCGACATCCGACTCTCGCGCGACGGCGTCCCGGTCGTCATCCACGACCCGACCCTGCGCCGCGTCCAGGGCCTGCCGGGCCGGGTCGACGAGCTGACCGCCGACGAGCTCGCGCTGGCCGGGGTCCCGACCCTGGCCGCGGTCCTGGCGGCGATCCCCGCCGGCGCATTCCTCGACATCGAGCTCAAGGTGGACGGCGGGCCGGCGCTGGTCGAGGTCCTCCGGGCCGGCCGCGGGCCTGGCCTCGAGAATGCGGTCGTCTCGTCGTTCGAGCCCGCGGCGCTGGAAACGGTCCGGGCGCTCGAACCGGCCTGGCCGCGCTGGCTGAACGCCGATGACCTGGCCCCCGACACGATCGCGCGGGCGGTCCGGCTCGGCTGTGCTGCGGTCGCCGCGGAGTGGCACGCAATCGACGCCGGGACGGTCGCCGCAGCCCGCCGGGCTGGCCTCGACGTCGCCGCCTGGACCGTCCCCGGGCGACGGGCGTTCGACCGCCTGGCCGACCTCGGGGTCGTGGCGATCTGTGTCGAGGGCGCGGCGCTCGGGCCGCGGCCGGCCCGGGCTCGTCCGGCTGTCAGTCGAGCGGCTTC
>CAYMBB010000197.1:0-5182 GCA_964388515.1 uncultured Anaerolineaceae bacterium | reverse complement strand
GCATGGGCGGGTCGGCCCGCTGTCGGTGGCTGAGCTGCTCTGGGAGGAGATGGCCCTCCGCGACCCGGCCCCTGAGGGCCTCGAACGCGCCGAGGTGCGCTCCGGCGCAGAGCGCCCGGGCGCCGTGCCCGCTAACCACCGCCGCGCGCACGTCGCCAGCGCAGGCGAGGCGGGTCAGCGCGGCGTGGAGCTGCTCGGTCATCTCGCCGGTGACGAGGTTGAGTGGCGGGTTGACCAGCTCGAGATGGGCGACGCTACCGAGCTGCAGTGCGACCAGATCAGCCATGCTCCACTCCGAAGTCGGCTGCGATGCCCATCGGTCCTCGGGCATAGACCCGCCGGTCGGTCGTGCGCAGGTCGTCCGCGACGCGCGGCCGGAAGCCCATCCGGGAGAGGACGTCACGCTCGACGTCGATGCCCGGCGCGACCTCGATCAGGACCAGCCCGTGATCGTCGAGGGCGAAGACCGCCCGGTCGGTGACGTAGCGCACCTTCTGGCCGCGGTCGCGAGCGAGTCGGCCGTTGAACGAGATCTCGCGTACGCGCGGTACGAACTTGGGGAGCGCTCCCTCGCGCACGATCCGCACGCCGTCGTCGATCTCCAGCTCCAGGCCCTGGGCTGTCAGCGTACCGACGAAGTTGATCCTGGGCGTGCGGGCACTGATGTTCGGGAAGCCGCCCGGCCCCCGAACGCGGCCCTCGAAGGCGTGTACGTTGACGTTGCCTTCGGCGTCGACCTCGGCGAACGACAGGCTGGCGATGTCGAGCCCGCCGCCATCGTAGAAGTCGAACATGTACGGCTGGTCGATCATTGCCTGGTAGTTGAAGCCGGCGCCGCCCTCGTTGCCGGCGACCGGCACCCCGCCGAAGATGCCCTGCTCGACGGTCAGCACGAGCTGGTCGGTGACCCCCTCCTCCCACGCCACGCGGCCGATCAACTGGCTGATGCCGAAGCCCAGGTTGCAGATCGCGCCGGGCGGGAACTCGAGCAGCGAGCGACGGGCGATGATCTTGCGCACGTCGAGCGGCAGGGGCGGCTCGGGGGTAACCGGCTTGCGCAGCCGACCGGCGTAGTACGGCGAATCCTGCGTGATGTAGGTCTGCCACTGATCGGGGTCGACGTAGACGTGGTCGACCAGCGCCCCCGGCACCTTCACGTCGCGCAGCGGCAGGCTGCCCCGGCGGGCCAACTGGCGGACCTGGGCGATGACGATGCCGCCGCTGTTGTGGGCGGCCATCGCCATGGCCAACATCTCGCCCTGGACCGCCTCGCCGTCCATCGTGATGTTGCCGTCCTCGTCGGCCGTCGTGCCGCGGATGACCGCCACGTCGATGGGGAAGGCGTGGAAGAGCAGCCACTCCCGCCCGCGCAGCGTTACCAGCTCGACGAGGTCCTCGGTTGTGCGCGCGTTCTGCTTGCCGCCGGTCTGGCGCGGGTCGACGTACGTGCCCAGGCCGACGTGTGTGACGGGCCCCGGCCGCCCGGCGGCGATCTCGCGGATCAGCTGCGAGAGCACGCCTTGCGGGAACGAGTAGGCCTCGATCTCGTTCGCCTCGACGAGCGCGCCAAGGCGCGGCTCGTTGCCGATGTTGCTGCCGATCGTCCGCTTCATCAGCCCGGCCAGGCCGAGCTGCGAGAAGCCCCGCTCGGCGAAGTCACCGATGCCCACGACGCGGACGGTGGTCAGGTCGCGCGGGCGGCCCTCGGCAGCATAGACCGCGGCCAGCTCGTCGATGAAGCGCTGCGGCAGCGCGTGGCCGGCGCCGGAGCCGCCGATGAGCACGGTCGCCCCGTCGGTCACCAGGTCGACGGCCGCGCGGACGCTGATCAGCTTGGTCACGGCATGTACCCCCCGCCGTTCGGGTTGAGCGTCTGGCCCAGGAACAGCGCCGAACGGTCCGAGAGCAGGAAGAGCACCGCCTCGGCGACCTCGTCGGCGCGCCCGAAGCGCCCGAGCGGCATGTCGCACAGCCGCCGCCGGCCCTCCTCCGTGTCGGCCAGGTCGGTCGTCATCCCGGTCAGCGTGAAGCCGGGTGCGACCGCGTTGATCCGGATGCCGCGCGGCCCGAACTCACGCGCCAGCGCCCGGGTCAGCCCGCGCAGGCCGGCCTTGGCCGCGCTGTAGGCGGCCGTCTCGGCGATGCCTACCTGGGCGAGCCGAGAGCAGACGTTGACGATCGTCCCGCTGCCCCGCTCGACCATCGACGGCAGGGCGGCCCGGCAGGTGTGGAAGGCGGCCGTCAGGTCGGTCCGGATGACGGCCTCCCACTCGTCCGGCTCGATGTCGAGGAACGGCCCGACCTGGGTCAGGCCGGCGTTGTTGACGAGCGCGTCGATCCGACCGAAGTGGCCGATCACGCGCTCGACGAGCGCTTCGGCCTGGCGGCCGTCGGCCACATCGGCGGCGAAGCACGCGCCCATGCCGCCCGCCTCGCGCACGCGCTCGAGGGTGCGCTGCGCGCGGTCGGCCGAGCGGTGGTAGTGGATCGCCACGCGCGCGCCCTCGGCAGCCGCCTTGACCGCCACCTCGGCGCCGATGCCCCGGCTGCTGCCGGTGACCAGCACCACCCGCCCGGCCAGCTCGGAGCCCATCAGGCGAGGCCCGTTGCGCTCAGAACGGTCCGGATCGAGGCGGCGACCTCACGGCCGACCTCGCGCAGGGGCGGGCGCATCACCGTGCTCTCGATCACGCCCAACTCGCGCAGGGCGACCTTCGTGCGGGCCCGGTAGTCGCGCACCGGCGGCCCGTAGACGACTTCCTCGAGGGGCAGGATGCGCTCCCAGATCGCACGCGCCTCGGCCCACCGACCCTCGCGGGTCAGCCGGTACATCTCGACCTGCAGGTCGGTGGCCAACGTGCCGAAGCCGATCAGCGCTCCCTCGGCGCCCATGACGAACGACTCGTAGATGAAGTTGTCGTCCCCGGTCAACAGGTCGATCGGACGCTCGAGGTGTTCGATCAACCGCCGCGTCTGGAGGTACAGCCGCGCGTCGAAGGACGCCTCCTTGAGGGCCACGACACTCTCGATCGCCGCGATCCGGCGCAGCGCGTCCTCGGAGAAGATCACCCCGCCCAGCGCCGGCTGGAGCTGGAAGGCAATGAGCGGCAGGCCACAACCGCTGGCGATCGCCTCGTGGTAGGCGACCGGGATCGCCGGGTCGAGCGGGGTGCCCTGGTAGGCCGGGATCGGGAAGACGAGCAGGCCGCGCGCGCCGGCGCCCTCGGCTCGCCTGGCCTCCTCGACCGCCTGGGCCGTGAACGTCGCCGACAGGCCGGCGATGACCGGCACGTCCCCGGCCTCCTCGACCGCCACGCGCAGGACGCGTTCGCGCTCGTCGGGCCACAGGTGCGGCCCCTCGCCGGTATCGGCGTTGATCGCCAGCGCCACCGGACCCTGCGGTAGCAGCCACTGGAGGTAGCGCCGGTACGCTGCTTCGTCGAAGCGGCCGTCGGCGTCGAACGTGACGATGCAGGCCGGGATGATTCCGCGCAGGTTCAGGCTCACGATTCTCCTCTCCTCGTGATCGCGATCGCCGGCGGTGCTGCCGTCGATGCGCGCAACACCACCTCGGTGGCCAGGACCTCGGGCGCGACCGGGTCGCCCGAGAGCAGGCGGACGGCGTACTCGAAGCCGCGCCGGCCCATCTCGCGCAGCGGCAGCCGCACGGTGGACAGCGGCGGCGCGGTCATCGCCGCCACGGTGACGTCGTCGAAGCCGGCCACCGACACGTCGCCCGGGACGGCGATCCCCAGCTCGGCCAGCCGGCGCAGCGCCCCGAGCGCGAGCAGGTCGCTGGCCCCCATGAGGGCGGTGAACGGTGGACGGTCGGCGAGCAGCTCGTCGACGCCCAGGGCGCCACCCTCGGCGTCGAAGGTGGTGCGCACGACGAGGGACTCGTCGTACTCGATGCCGGCCTCGGCCAGGCCGCGCCGGTAACCGGCCAGCCGCTCGCGGGCGACGTAGAGCGACGGTGGGCCGGCGAGATACGCGATCCGCCGATGGCCCAGGCCGACCAGCGCAGCGACCATGGCGGCGATCCCGGCCCGGCTGTCGACCCCGATCTCAGGCGTGCCAAAGGCGTGCGGCGAGAGGTGGACGATCGCGCAGCCGTTGTCGCGGATCCCGGCCAGGTGGCGCGCCAGTTCCTCGTTGCCCGCCTCGTCGTCGATGCCGCTGCCGGCGAAGATGACGGCCGCGGCGCGCATCGAGCGCAGGAGCCGGACGTACGAGTTCTCGCGCTCCGGGCTACGGTCGGAGCTGCACGTCACGACGAGGTAGCCACCCGGGTGCGCCGCGTCCTCGACGCCGCGCACGACCTCGGAGAAGTACGGGTCGGTGATGTCGTGGACCATCACGC
The DNA here is from genome assembly GCA_964388515.1 of uncultured Anaerolineaceae bacterium. Classification (GTDB taxonomy): domain Bacteria; phylum Chloroflexota; class Limnocylindria; order Limnocylindrales; family CSP1-4; genus JAKAHU01. Next base: position 822 of record CAYMBB010000197.1, on the reverse strand, counting down.
CGACCACCGGCAGCTGGCTCTTGAGCAGGCCGCGTGCCAAGGCGTTGGGCACGTAGTCGAGCGCCTGGGCAGCTTCGAGCACCCGCTCGCGTGTCCGTGCGCTGACCGGGTAGTCGGCCTCGTCGACGACCCGCGAGGCGGTCGCCACCGAAACGCCGGCCCGGCGCGCGACCTCGGTGATCGATGACAACGGGGTGCGATCAGTAGGGCGGCGGGAACGAGCGACCCTCGTCGCGCACCGTGAGCCACTGCCACTCGGTGAGCGTCTCGAGGTTCGCCTCGCCGCCGTACCGGCTGCCGTTGCCCGACAGGCCCATCCCGCCGAACGGAATGATTGCCTCGTCGTTGATCGTCTGGTCGTTGACGTGGACCATGCCCGCCCGGATCCGGTTGGCGATCGCCAGCCCGCGTGAGATCGAGCACGAGTAGACCCCGGCGGCGAGGCCGTATTCGCTGGCATTGGCCAGGGCCACTGCCTCCTCGTCCGAGTCGAACGTGATCACGGGCGCGACCGGCCCGAAGATCTCGTCGGTCCACGCCGGCAGCTCGGTGGTCACCTCGGCCAGGACCGTCGGTCGGTAGAAGAGTCCCTCATGCGTGCCGCCCTCGACGAGGCGGGCGCCGCCCTCGACCGAGCGCCGGACGATCGCGTCGACGCGGGCTACCTGCTTGTCGTTGACGATCGGGCCGAGATCGACGCCCTCGCGGTAGGGGTCGCCTGTGCGCAGCCGTCACGCCTTCTCCGCCCGGAGGTCCACGTAGCGCTCGCCGACCGAGCCGCGGACCGTGCGGCGGCCGAAGCCGACGCAGACCTCGCCCTGG
>CAYMBB010000196.1:0-5274 GCA_964388515.1 uncultured Anaerolineaceae bacterium | reverse complement strand
GAGAGCGATGCCCGCCGCCGGGACTGGTCGCTGCGCGGCCCGCTGTGCGGGGTCTGGCCGATCCACGACCTGATCGTCGAGCCCTCGACCGGCGCGATCCTCGCCGCCGGCGGGAGCCCGTGGTATGGCCCGGCCGTCTGGAGGAGCGCGGACCTGGGTGAGACCTGGACCCATTCCTCGGCCGGGCTGGCCTACCCGGAGGGGAGCGAGCCGGTCAGGACCGTCTGGAGCCTGGCGGTGACACCCGACGGCGCCTTGCTCGCCGGCGTCGAGCCGGCCGGCCTGTTCCGCAGCGACGACGGCGGGACGAGCTGGGCGCATGTCGAGGGCCTGACGAACCATCCCACCCGCCCGACCTGGCAGCCCGGCGCCGGCGGCCTGATCCTGCACACGATCGTGCCCCATCCGGTCGACCCCCGCCGCACGTGGGTCGGCATCTCGTCGGTCGGCGTGTTCGAGACGCGCGACGGGGGCGCCTCGTGGGAGCCGCGCAACGAGGGCGTCCGCGCCGGCTTCATGCCCGACCCGTATCCGGTCACCGGCCAGTGCGTGCACAAGTTCGCCCCCGCGGCGGGCGAGCCCGAGCTGCTCTACCAGCAGAACCACTGTGGCGTCTACCGCTCCGCCGACGGCGGCCGGCACTGGACCGAGATCACGCCGGGTTTGCCGAGCGAATTCGGCTTCCCGATCGTCACTCACCCGCGTGATCCGGCCACGGCCTGGGTGATCCCGCTCAACGGCGCCGAGCAGGGACGGTACATGCCCGACGCGAGCGCCGCCGTCTGGCGGACCCACGACGGAGGCGCGACCTGGATCCGGGCCGACGACGGGCTGCCACAGGAGCACGCCTACCTGACCGTCCTGCGGGAAGCGATGGCCCGGGACACGCTCGAGCCGGTCGGGGTCACGTTCGGGACGAGCGGCGGCCAGCTCTGGCACAGCGCCGACGGCGGCGTCCACTGGCGCCAGTTGGCCGCCAACCTGCCCTCGATCTGGGCGGTCGAGGCTGTCGTCCTCGACGATTGACGGCACCGACCCCACCGGCGCCGGCGATGGCCACGGTCCTGCTCCCCCGGTCGCTGGTCGCGCTGTTCGCCGGGCTCGAACGCCACCAGGAGGTCGCGGGCGCCACGGTCGGCGAGGTCCTCGACGCGCTCGAGGCGCGGACCCCGGGGTTGCGCGACCGCCTGGTCGAGGAAGGCCCCCGGCTCCGGCGGCACATCAACGTCTTCGTCGACGGCCGGCCGGCCGATCTTGGGACGCCGGTTCCGCCCGGGGCGGTGGTCCACGTCATCCCCGCCGTCTCGGGCGGCTGACGGCCGCCAGCGGCCGGCGAAGCGGCGAACGCTTCAGTTCGTGGCCGAGCCGGGAGCGCGCGAGGTGCTCGCCTGGAGGATGCCGGTCAGGGCCCCGGCCTCGTCGAGCCCGACGCGCATCGCGATCTGCAGGACCCGCCCGTCGGCGAGCGAACAGCTGCCGCCGATCACGTTCTGGCGGGCGAAGGTCAGCTCGCCGGTGCAGGTCGCTCCGGTCGGTTCGACCGAGACGGTCAGCGGTGCGACTCCGCTCCCGGAGAGCGGGATCTCGGCGTGGACCGTGCCGCGCACGGTCCCGGCCAGGGTGGCGTCGATGATGGCGATCCCGCCCGCCGTGGTCGTCTGTCGGACTGTACCCCGGATCGTGGCCTGGAAGGGCAGGGCGATCGGTTCGACCGGTGGAGCGGCCGGGGTCGCCCGTGCGGACCGCGCGACCGCGGCGGTGAGCGTCCCGCCGGCCGTGGCGCTCCAGCCCGGGGCCAGCGGACCGACGGCGATCCACGCGATCGCGGCCATCACCCCGAAGGTCACGCTGGCGGCGATCCACGGATGTCGGCGCCCATCCGGGTGGAGCGGCAGGAGGCGGACGACGAGCAGGCTGCCCCCGGCGACCGCGCCGCCGGCATAGAGCGCGATCGCCCAGCTCGCCCGCGTGTCGCTTCCCGTCGCCAGGCCGTGGAGCGTGACCAGGACGTAGACCGCGAACGTCAGCGCATGGAGCCGGCGCCAGGCCGCGTAGCCGATCCGGCTGCGCAGTCGCTCGCTCAGGTGGAGGGCCACGAGCAGGTACGCTCCGATGATCCCGAGCGCCATCCAGGCCGGTCGGTAGTGGCTCAGGAACGGGACGAGGATCTCCGCCGGCGCGAAGCGGGCGAACGGGTCGACCGCCACGGCCAGACCGTGAACGGCCGTGAAGACGATCGCGAGCAGGGTGACGAAGCGGTGGAGCTCGGTCGTCACGAAGCGCGGATAGCGGACCGAGCGCCAGCCATTGGCAAGCACGAGGCCGAGCACGACCGAGCCGAGGACGAGCACGTAGGCGACGAAGCCGCCGATCCGGGCGACGTCCCAGGTGAGCTGCTGCCAGAGCGCATCGGTCATCGCCCGGCCTCCGCCACCTCGGCGGCCACGAGCGTCCCGCCCGGCCATCGCCCGACCGCGATCACCTCGCCGGTGTCGGCGACGAGCAGTCCGGCCAGCCCATGGCGCTCGAGGAAGGCGGGCGCGGCCGCGACGCCGAGCAGGAGGGCGGCCTTGCAGGCGACCTCGGCGCGCCGGCAGTCGGGCGCGGCGACTGTGACGGCCCGGATCCCTGAGGCGGCAGGACGGCCGGTGCGCGGGTCGAGCAGGTGATGGCGCTCCGTCCCGTTGGCCCGCCAGCGCCGGCGACCGATGCTCGAGCTTGCGAGCGCTCCCGCGGCCAGGCCGATCACCGGCCGGCCGGGGACCTCGTCGAGGACGATTGACCAGGCCTCGGCCCCCGGGGGCCTGCCGTGGACGGCGAGGTCACCGCCGGCATCGACCGCCACGCTGTCCGCGCCGCTGGCCACGAGGGCCGCGAGTGCGGCATCGACCGCCATCCCCTTGGCCAGCCCGCCGAAGTCAAGACCGACGCCGGTCGGCAGGCGGACCGTGCCGGCCGCGGCGTCGAGCTCGACCAGGCGCCAGGCCCCGGTCGATCCGGCCGTGGCGCCCACCTCCGTGGGTCCGGTCGGACGGTCGCCAGGCAGCTCGGCGAAGGTCCGGTCGTAGCCGAGGGCGACCAGTCGGTGCTCGAGGGTCGGGTCGAACAGGCCATCGGTCGCGGCGGCCGCGGCCAGGGCAACCCGAGTCACCTCGGCGAAGAGCGGGCTCACCTGGACCGTCCGCCCGGCAGCGCCGTTCACCCGTGTCAGCTCGCTGTCGGGCCGGAAGCGGCTGAAGCGCTGCTCCCAGTCGGCGAAGAGGTCGCGCACGGTCGGGCCGGCTGCCGGTGCGGAGGTCGGGGCGAGGACGACGAGCTCCGTTCCCATGGCCCGATAGCCCCACCGGCGAAGCCCGGCCGGCACGGCCGGCTCAGGATCCACCAGAGCGGAGCATCGGGACGCCGCCCGGGACGCCGAACACCGGACCGGTCGCCCCGCCCGCGACGTCGAAGAACGGGTCGACCGCGCTGACCGGTTGGTTGCCCGGGCTCGACGGCGTGGTGGCGCTCGATCCCCCGGCGGCGTCGACGGCCGGGATCGCCGCCGCGGAACCGACCGCATGCGAGGCGACGAGCCCACCGAGGATGCCGGTGACGACCACCGTCGCCCCGATCGCCATCCGGCGCAGGCGGCGCACGGTTGCCCGAGGATCGGCCCTCGGAGCGGCCGGACCACGTTGCGCTCCGGCCGGGTCGGTGGGGCCGGAGCTGGCTGGACGGCGCGCGGCTGCACTCGGGGCGGCTGGCCGGACGCCGGTCGCGCGCCGCCTCGCAGGAGAGGTGTGGTCGAGCATGCCGCGGACGGTACCGGAGATCTCTTTGATCATTCTGAGAACCGGGCTGCGGAGGAACCGCCCGGTTGCCTGACGCCGCCGCGCTGTCGGCGCCGCGCCACGGGCCCTCCGACCCGTCAGGCGGCCGCCGATGGCCCTTGAGCGGCAAGCTGCCGCGCGCGATCCTGACACCACGTCCCGCTGACCAGCAGGGAGGAAGTCGACGTGGCTGAGCGCACAGCCGGTCCGCTGTGGACCGACCTCTACGAGCTGCGGATGGCGGCGAGCTACCTGCGCCACGGGATGGTCGCGCCGGCCACGTTCAGCCTCTTCGTCCGCCACCTGCCGCCGGAGCGCGGCTTCCTCGTCGCGGCCGGCCTGGCCGACGCCCTCGAGTTCCTCGAGAACCTCCACTTCGAGCCCGCGGAGCTCGCCTGGCTGGGCGAGACGGTCGGGCTCTCCGCCGCCGACCTCGCCGCCCTGCGCGAGCTGCGCTTCAGCGGCGAGGTATGGGCCGTGCCCGAGGGACGGATCGTGTTCGCCGACGAGCCGCTGGTCGAGGTGACCGCACCGCTGCCCGAGGCGCAGCTGGTCGAGACGTACCTGCTCAACCAGGTCACGTTCCAGACCGCGGTCGCCTCGAAGGCGGCCCGGGTCCGGATCGCCGCGCGCGGGCGCACGGTCGTCGACTTCTCGTTCCGGCGCACCCAGGGCCCGGCGGCCGGGATCGCCGTGGCGCGGGCGTGCGGGATCGTCGGTTTCGCGGGGACGAGCAACGTCGAGGCGGCCCGCCGCTACGGGCTCCGCCCGGTCGGCACGATGGCCCACTCCTACGTCCAGGCCTTCCCCGGCGAGGAGGCGGCCTTCCGGACGTTCGCCCAGGACTTCCCGGCCGCGACGACGTTCCTGGTCGACACGTTCGAGACGCTCGACGGCGTCCGGGCGGCGATCGGCACGATCGAGCAGCTCGGGCTCGGCTCGGGGGTCGCGATCCGGCTCGACAGCGGCGACCTCGACGCCCTCGCGCGCCAGGCGCGCGCCCTGCTCGACGCCGCCGGCCACCCCGAGGTCACGATCCTGGTCAGCGGGGGGCTCGACGAGTACGCCGTCGACGAGCTCGTCCGGTCCGGGGCGCCGATCAGCGCCTTCGGGGTCGGGACGAAGATGGGCGTCTCGGCCGACGCGCCCTACCTCGACACCGTCTACAAGCTCGTCGAGTACGACGGTCGCCCGATCATGAAGCTCTCGCCGGGCAAGGCGACCGAGCCCGGTCGAAAGCAGGTCTTCCGGAGCGCCCGCCTCGAGGACGACCTGGTCGGCCTGCGGAGCGAGACGTGGCCCGGGCGCGAGGAACTGCTCCGACCGGTGATGGTCGATGGGCATCGGGTCGGGCCGGTCGAGGCGCCTGCCGAGGCGGTCGCCGCCCCCCGGGCCCGTTTCCCGGCTGACCACGCTGCCCTGCCCCCCCCCGCCGCCCGGCCCGCCGCGCCCGCCGCGCCCC
>CAYMBB010000195.1:0-5300 GCA_964388515.1 uncultured Anaerolineaceae bacterium | reverse complement strand
CTTCGGAGGGGGCGGCGGGATCGGGCGGGCGCTGGCCGGCTGGATCACCGCCGGAGACCCAGGCGTGGACGTCGCACCGTACCGCGCCTGGCGGTTCGCCGACGCATACCGCGATCCCGCCTGGGCGGCGGCGCTGGCCCGCGAGACCTACGCCGACTACTACCGGCTCCGCTTCCCCCACGACGCCGACGAGGCCGGTCGACCACGCCGCCTGTCACCGCTTCACGGCCGGCTCCAGGACACCGGTGCCGCGTTCGTGGCGAAGGCCGGCTGGGAGCGCGCCGAGTATCACGATCCCGGCCGGCCCTGGCGCCGGATCGGGCGCGACCAGCGGGCGTACGGCTGGTCGACGCCACCGTGGTTCGAGCGGGTTGGCGAGGAGCACCGGGCGGTGCGGGAGCGGGTCGGCCTGATCGATCTCACCTCCTTCGGCAAGATCGAGGTGACAGGTCCCGGCGCGTGCACCCTCCTGCAGCGGGTCTGCGCGAACGACGTCGACAAGCCGGTCGGCAGCGTCGTGTATGGACAGTTCCTGAACGACCGCGGCGGCATGCTGGCCGACGTCACGATCACCCGGCTCGCGCCCGACCACTTCCGCGTCGTGACCGGTGCCGGGTATGTCGCTGGCGACCTGGGCTGGCTCCGGGCGAACGTCGCGGACGATGACCCGCGGGTGGAAATGCACGATGTCAGCGACCGGTGGGCCTGCCTGGGCCTGTGGGGGCCGCGCGCGCGGGACGTGCTGGGTGCGGCGGTCGACGCCGGTGTGGACGTGGGGACCGAGGCACTGCCGCCTCGCCAGGCGCGGACGATCCGCATCGGCGGAGCCGACGTGCTCGCCTCCCGGATCAGCTATGCCGGCGAGCTGGGCTGGGAGCTGTACGCGGCGCGTGAGGACGCGGTCACGGTCTGGGACCGGCTGATGGCCGCCGGCGCGGCCTTTGGGCTGGCGCCGTTCGGCTATCGGGCCCTCGAGGGGCTCCGGATGGAGAAGGGCTACCGATACTACGGCACGGACCTGACGATGCTCGAGACACCGGACGAGGCCGGCCTCGGGGCCTTCGTCCGTCCCGCCAAGGGTTCTTTCATCGGCCGGGAGGCGACGCTCGAGCGACGGGCCCGGCTCGCCGAGGCGGGCGAGCCCGGCGACGGGAAGGTGCGGCGCGAGCCGATCCGCCTCCGCACCATCGTCATCGGGGACGAGCGCTACCAGCCGGTCTACGGGGGCGAGGCGGTCCTCCTCGACGGGCGAGTCTCGAGCCGCCTCCGCAGCGCGGCCTACGGATACACCGTGTCGCGGACCGTGGGGTACGCGTATCTTCCGGCGGGCATCGCGGAAGGGACGCCCCTCGAGGTGGACGTCTTCGGTCAGCGGGTGACGGCAGCTGTGGCATCGGACGTGCTTCACGACCCTGACGGGTCGCGGATGCGCGGCTGACCTGGAGGGAAGACGCGTGCCGTTGTTCGGGCGAGGCCAGCGGGGCAAGGGGACGAGGATCTTCTTCGCGACCGACGTCCACGGTTCGGAGCGGACCTACCGGAAGTTCCTCAACGCGGGCAAGTTCTACGGCGCCGACGTCCTCGTGATGGGCGGCGACATCATGGGCAAGCTCGCGATCCCGATCATCCGGGAGCGCGAGGGCGTCTACCGGGCGACGATCCACGGGCGCGTTGAGCGCCTGGAGACAGAAGCCGAGCTCGCGGCCTCCCAGGATCTCATCGGCTTCATGGGCTTCTACCACAGGGTCATGGACGAGGACGAGTACCGCGAGGTCCGCGCCGATCCGGGCCGCGTCGAGGCGCTCTTCCACGACCTCGCGACGGAACGTCTCACGCGCTGGATCGACCTCGCCGAATCGCGTCTGTCCGGGACGGGGATCCGCTGCCTCGCCAGCGGCGGCAACGACGACGTGCCGGAGGTCATGAAGGCGCTCGAGCGCGAGGACACCATGTCGTTCGTCGCGTGCGAGAACGCGGTCGTGCCCCTCGACGACGACCACGTCATGGTCAGCCTGCCCTACGTGAACCCGACCCCCTGGCACACGCCCCGGGAGGCACCCGAGGAGGAGCTCTGGACGATGGCCGAGCGCGTCATCGGCAGGGTTCCCGACATGAGCCGGACGATCTTCAACTTTCACGCCCCGCCGAAGGACTCCACCCTCGACACGTGCCCGCAGCTCGACTGGACGACGGATCCACCGCGCCAGATCGTGAGGTCCGGCCAACCCCTCCTGTACGGCGCCGGGAGCACCTCGATCCGCCGAGCGATCGAGGAGTATCAGCCGATGCTCGGACTCCATGGGCACATCCACGAATCGCAGTCCATCGCCCGCATCGGCCGGACGATGTGCGTCAACCCGGGCAGCGAGTACGGCGAGGGCGTCCTGCGCGGCTGCCTGATCACGATCCGGGCGGGCAAGGTCGAGAGCTACCAGATGACGACGGGCTGAGGCGGCGCCCGCCACGACACGGCGGAGCCTCAGCGGACTGATGGAGAGGAGGTGCGATCCGAGGATGTGCGCCGGCGGCCGAACTGGGCCGTCCTCCTGAACTTCGCGCCTGGCGGGCGCGCGTCTCCCCCTCCAAGCGAGGTGAGCTATGGCGACGGCGACAGGTTCCCCAGAGATCTTCGTCCGGAAATCGTCCGGCCTCGTCCGCGTCATGTCCCCATCGTCGGCGTTCGTCTACAACATCCTGACGATGGGCCTGATCTTCCCCTGGACCTACCTGTGGGCGCCGGGAGCCCTGCCGGGCGGCCAGCTGGTCTGGGGGATCCTGCTCGCGATGATCCTCGAGATCCCGATCTCCCTCGCCTACGTCTGGCTGTCGACCGCGCTCCCGCGGTCCGGCGGCGACTACGTCTTCCAGAGCCGCGTCTTCGGCGGCGGGGTGGCCTTCACGGTCGTCATGTCGGGCTTCGTCATCTGGATCCTCCAGTGGGTCGCTCTGTCGGGATGGCTGCTCGCGTATCTGGGCTTCGCACCCCTGTTCCTCGGCCTGGGGGCGACCATGGGCAACACGTCGTTCCTCGACCTCGCCGCCTGGTTCGCCTCGTCCGACGGGGTCATCGTGGTTAGCATCATCAATGCGTTCGTCGCCCTGGTGATCCTCTCGACCGGGTTTCACAACTACGTGCGCCTGCAGCGGGTCATGTGGGTCGCGACGCTCATCGCCTTCGCGACGATGCTGATCGTGCTGCTGACGGCGGCCGCCGGCGCGGTGCCGAACCAGCTGAACGCGTTCTCGAGCTCGATCGGCGGGTCGTCGACGTTCTATCAGGACGCCGTGGCCGCGGTCCAGAAGGCCGGCATCGACCTCAACCCGCCGTTCAGCCTCCTGGCGACGCTCCTCGTCGCACCGATCGCCTGGACCTCGCTCCAATGGGCGACCTACTCGGCCCAGCAGAACGGTGAGATCAAGGACGCCCGGTCGTTCAAGAGCCAGGCGATCATCATCGTCGGCTCGCTGGTCGCCACCGGCCTGCTTCTGGCCCTCCTCGCCTACGCGCTGGAGAACGCGGTCGGCAGCCAGTTCCTGTACGTCGCGGGAGCTGGCTACTGGTCGGCGGTCGGCGAGGCGACCCTGAACGGGGTGTGGCTGTGGCCGAACATCATCGCGGTGGCCCTGGCCGCGAGCCCGATCGTGGTCGTGCTCATCGCAGCCGGCTACATCCTCAACAGCCATCAGATCGTGCACAACTGCTACATCGGTATGACCCGGATCATGATGGCCATGTCCTTCGACCGGATCCTTCCGCAGTGGCTGAGCGACGTCAGCGAGCGGTTTCACACACCCGTCAAGGCCCACCTCGCCTACTTCGTGGCGAGCGTCCCGGTGATCATCCTGTACAACAAGTTCAGCTACGGGACGACGACCTGGGCGTCGCTCACGCTCGGCGTGACGTTCGCCTGTGGCTACGTGTTCGTCGCGACGTCGCTGGCCGGAGCGCTTCTGCCCTTCCGGGCGAAGGCCGTGTACGAGGCCTCGCCCGGGGCGAAGTACTCCATCGGCGGCGTTCCGTGGCTCACGATCGTGGGCATCATCGGCTTCGGCGCCGGCGTCATCTTCGAGCTGCTGTTCATCTTCAACGACCAGCTCGGCCTGACGACGTTCCTGGCCCGGGCCGTCGTGCTCGTCGTCCTCGTCTTCAGCGCGGCCTGGTACCTGGCGACGAAGTACCTTCAGCAGCGCCGCGGGATCAATGTCGACTTCGCGTTCAAGGAGGTGCCGCCCGAATGAGCGGCTGACGCCGGGGCCGTCCGCCGGGTAGGCAGGCCGGGTGGCCTGCCCGTAGGAGCGAAGAGGCGCCGCCATCGCGGCGCCTCTCCCGATTCAGCCCTCGGCGAGCTCGACGCCGCCGACGGCCGACTCCGGCGAGGCAGGGGCGAGGCGAACGTCCGCGAGCCACGACTCGAACGTGGGCGCCGCGAGCTTCGCTTCCGCGCGGCCCCAGCGTTCCACGGCCCAGCCCCAGAAGTCGTACTCGATCGTCGAGACCCGGGCCTGGATGGCGGCCCACAGGGTCCAGCCGACGTCGGACATGATCATCTGGAGCTTCATGCGCGCCAGGAGCGACCGGGTGACGGTGCCGAAGTACGCCCCGCACAACTCGCGGATGCGCGTTTCGTCGTAGCCGAGCTCCTGGCACGTGTTGCCGAGCTCGAAACACGGGTCGTTGTTGCCGCTGTACTCGTAGTCGACGATCCGCAGCTGGTCCCCATCGTCGATGTAGTTCTCGGCCAGGAGGTCGTTGTGGCAGGGCACGGTGGCGAGCGGCCGGGCCGCCAGGGCCTCCTCGATCCGTGCAACGAGCGGCAGCCGTTCGCGGTAGCCGTCCGGGATGGGCACGTCGCGCTCGTCGACGACGCGCAGGTAGAACTCGACGAGCCGGAACATGTCGAAGTCGTGGAGGAAGCGCGGGCCGGCGTGGAGGCGACGGAGCGAGGCCGCGATCCGGCCCGGCATCCCCTCTTCGCCGAGCAATGCGTTCGACATCGTACGGCCGTCGATGAATTCCAAGACGACGACATCGGAGCCGGGCACCACATGGAGGATCCGTGGCCCGATCCCGGTCGTCGCCGCCGCGCGCGTGTTGTGCCGCTCGTTGGCCCGGTCGACGGCGAGCAGGTCGGTGGCGGCCCCGGGGATGCGGACGACGGCCCTCTCGCCCGTCTCGCCGTCGACCCGGACGAGGTAGTTGCGATTCGTCAGTCCACCCGAGAGCTCACTGACGTCGATCTGCCTCCCGCGCCAGTCAGGGATCGCCTCGACGACCGCCCGAATGCTCGTATCCATGACCC
>CAYMBB010000194.1:3651-5314 GCA_964388515.1 uncultured Anaerolineaceae bacterium | reverse complement strand
ACCCTCAAGGCGATCGCCAGCCGCGCGATCACCGACCATGGCGGCACGATCAGCCACCAGCACGGCGTCGGCACCGACCACGCCGCGTATCTCGCCGCCGAGAAGGGCGAACTCGGGATGGCGGTCCTCGCGGACGCGCTCCGCCGGTTCGACCCGGACCGACTGATGAACCCGGGCAAGCTGCTCGAAGGGAGTGACCGATGACCACCGAGCTGGCCGCCACGACCCGGGCGACCGGAGCGGACGTCTCGGCCCCCACCGACCTGTCCGGGGCGCCGCGGCCACCGACCCGCGACGCCGCCTGGCGGGCGGCGGCCTGGGCGAGGCTAGGCGAACGGTGGGACATCGTGGTCGTGGGCGGCGGCGTGACCGGGGCGGGGATCCTCCGGCTCGCCGGTCGCCTCGGCCTGCGGGCGCTGCTGATCGAGCAGCACGACATCGCCTGGGGGACCTCGAGCCGCTCGTCCAAGCTCGTCCACGGCGGCCTGCGCTACCTCCGGCAGTTCCAGGTGAGATTGACCTGGGAGTCGGTCCGCGAACGTGAGCGACTGATCCGTGAGGCCCCCGGGCTGGTTGAGGAGCTCGGCTTCCTGATGCCGAACTATCGCGCTGACCGCACCGGCCCGCTCGCCTACCGGGCCGGCCTGACCCTCTACGACCTCTTGGCCGGGCGGCGGACGCACCGCCACTACCGGGCCGAGGACTTCCTCCTCCTTGCCCCGCACCTCCGGCGCGAGGGCCTGCTCGGCGGCTTCGCCTACGCCGACGCCCGAACCGATGATGCGCGCCTGACCCTGCGGGTCATTCTCGAGGCGATCGGCGACGGGGCGGAGGTCCTGACCTATGCCCGCGCCGAGGGATTGCTGCGCGGAGCGACCGGCCGGGTGGCCGGGGTCGCCGTCCGCGACCTCGTCACTGGCCGCACGGCCGAGGTGCGGGCCCCGATCGTGGTCAACGCCACCGGCGCCTGGGCCGACGTCCTGCGCGCCGGGGTCGGCGCCCGGCCGCGCATCCGGCCGCTCCGGGGCAGCCACATCATCTTCCCGCTCTGGCGGATCCCGGTCGCCCAGGCGATCAGCTTCCCCCACCCGGTCGACCAGCGCCCGCTCTTCCTCTTCCCCTGGGAGGGCTCGACGATCTTCGGCACGACCGACGTCGACCACGGCCAGCCGCTCGACGAGGAGCCGCGGATGTCGGGCGCGGAGGCCGACTACCTGCTGGGCGCCCTCACCGCCCGCCTGCCGGACCTCGAGCTCCGGCTCGACGACGCGACCTCCTCGTTCGCGGGGGTCCGCCCGGTCGTCGGCTCGGGCAAGGCGGATCCGTCGCAGGAGTCGCGCGACCACGTCGTGTGGGACGAGGACGGCCTGGTCACGGTCACCGGCGGCAAGCTGACGACGTTCGGGATCATCGCCCGCGACGCGTTCAAGGAGATCCGCGGCCGGCTCCCGTCACGGGCCGGGCTCGGTGAGCGCCGGCCGATGTTCGACCGCGCCCGCCCGCCGGCCCTGCCCGCCGGGATCGCCCTCGACGGGGCCACCCTGGAGCGGCTGGTCGGGCGGTACGGGGCCGCCACCGGCGAGCTCCTCGCGGCCGCCGGACCGGGCGAGCTCGAGCCGGTTCCCGGCACCCCGACCCTGTGGGCCGAGCTGCGCTGGGCGGC
>CAYMBB010000194.1:0-3551 GCA_964388515.1 uncultured Anaerolineaceae bacterium | reverse complement strand
GCCCGGGTGGGCGGAGCAGGACCCCGAGCTCTACTGGCGCTCGCTCGCGACCGCCTGCCAGCGACTCTGGTCGGAGGGCGGGGTCGAGCCCGCCTCGATCGCCGGCGTGGCGCTCACGACCCAGCGCGACACGGTCGTCAGTCTCGACGCCGCTGGCCGGCCGCTCCGGCCGGCGATCACCTGGCTCGACCAGCGCCGGACGGAGGGGCTGCCTCCGATCGGTGGCCCGCTCGGGCTCGCCTTCCGGCTGCTCGGCGTGCGCGAGACGGTCGCCGCCTTCCAGGCCGACGCGGAGGTGAACTGGCTCCGGACCCACGAGCCCGAGCTGTGGGCCCGGACGCGCCACTACCTGCTCCTGTCGGGCTTCCTGAGCCACCGGCTGACCGGCCGCTTCGTCGACTCGAGCGCCTGCCAGGTGGGCTATCTGCCGTTCGACTTCCGGCGCCTCGGCTGGGCACGGGCGGGCGACTGGAAGTGGCGCGTCGCCCCGATCGATCCGGCCCTCCTGCCCGAGCTGGTCGACCCGACCGGGCAGCTGGGCGAGATCACGGCCGGGGCGGCCGAGGCGACGGGGATCCCGGCCGGGCGCCCGGTGATCGCCGCCGCCGCCGACAAGGCCTGCGAGGTCCTCGGCTCGGGGGCGCTCGATCCCCGGATCGCCTGCCTCGGCTACGGCACGACCGCCACCGTGAACACGATCCAGCGCCGGTACGTGGAGGCCGTCCCGCTCGTGCCCCCCTACCCGGCCGCCGTCCCGAAGGCGTACAGCCTCGAGGTCCAGGTGTTCCGCGGCTACTGGCTGGTCGACTGGTTCAAACGCCAGTTCGGCCAGCTCGAGGTACAGCGGGCGGCCGAGCTCGGGGTCGCCCCGGAGGCGCTCCTCGACGAGCTCCTGGCCGAGGTTCCGCCGGGCTCGCTCGGCCTGACCGTGCTCCCCTGGTGGTCGCCCGGGATCCGTGTCCCGGGCCGCGAGGCAAAGGGCGCGATCATCGGCTTCGGGGACGTCCATACCCGGGCCCACGTCTATCGGGCGATCCTCGAGGGGCTCGCCCATGCCCTGCGCGAGGGGCTGGAACGGATCGAGCGCCGGAGCGGGATCGCGGTCACCGAGCTGCGGGTCTCCGGCGGCGGCTCCCGGAGCCCGGCGGTCGTCCAGCTGACGGCCGACCTGTTCGGCCTGCCGGCCGCCCGACCGCACACCTCCGAGACGTCCGGCCTGGGGGCGGCGATCGACGCCGCGGTCGGGCTCGGGATCCACCCCTCGATCGAGGCGGCGGTGGGTGAGATGACCCGGGTGGCCGACGTCCGGGAACCGGACCCTGCCGCCCACGCCGTCTACGACGAGCTCCACCGGCGGGTCTATCGCCGGCTCTACCCGCGCCTCCGGCCGCTGTACGAGGAGATCCGGGCGATCACCGGCTACCCTGGGCCGCCCTGAGCGGGACGTCGCGCCCGACGTTGTACAGTCGGCCCGGACGCGCCGGCGTCCGCCAACAGGCACGCGAGCCGATCCATCGCCGGAGTTCCCCATGCCCCGTCGCATCTTCGTCTTCGATCCACCGGAGCGCTTCGTCGTCGGCGCCGTCGGCCGGCCCGGCCAGCGCACGTTCTACCTCCAGGCCCGCAAGGCGGACGACCTGGTGAGCGTCGGGTTCGAGAAGATCCAGGCCGCCGCGCTCGCCGACCGGCTCGAGGCGCTCCTGGGCGAACTGCGCCGGCGGGGGCTGTCGATCCCGGACGAGGTACCGGCCGGGAGCCACGACACCCGCCCGCTCGACGAGCCGCTGCGCGAGGAGTTCCGGGCCGGCGTCCTCGTCCTGGGCTGGGATCCCGATGCCGAGGAGGTGGTCATCGAGGCGCGGGCGATCGCCGACCAGGAGGCCAATCCGGCCGACGAGCCGGCCGAGGTGGACGACGACGACCCGACCGGGCCGGACCTGCTCCGGGTCCGGATCACGCCGACGATGGCGGTCGCCTTCGTGGCCCGGACCCGGGCGATCGTCGCGGCCGGTCGGCCACCCTGCCCGTGGTGCGGCCAGCCGCTCGATCCGCAAGGCCACTTCTGCCCGCGCCGGAACGGCGGCCGCGCCAACTGACCGGCCGGCGCCCGGTGACGATCCGTGGCTTCCGCTGACGCCGGGCGGCGCCCGCCGACCGGGCCGAGGTCGCCGCAGTCGCTCGGTCCGGCCGCCGCCGACGAGCTCCTCCGGAGCGGTCGGCTCGAGGTCGTCGGCCGGCTCGTGGCCGCCTCGAACGTGACCCTCCTGTGCCGGATCAGCGGGCCGGGGTCGACTGGTGCCGAGCCGGTGGCGGATCGTGCCCAGCCGGTGGCGGATCGTGTCCAGCCGGCGCCGGATCGTGCCCAGCCGGCGCCAGATCGTGCCGCGCCACCGTTCGAGGCCCTCTGCGTCTACAAGCCGACCCGGGGCGAGGCGCCGCTGTGGGACTTCCCGGCCGGGACCCTCGCCCGGCGCGAGGTGGCGGCCCGTCTCGTCTCCGAGGCGACCGGCTGGGAGATCGTGCCGCCTACCGTCCTGCGCGACGGCCCGTACGGACCGGGCATGGTCCAGCTCTGGCTCGAGGTCGACTCCTCGGTCGACGTCGTCGCCCTGATCCGGGCGAACGCGCCGGTCCTGCGTCCGGTCGCCCTCTTCGACGCCGTGATCAACAACGCCGACCGGAAGGCCGGCCACCTCCTGCCGCTGCCGGGCGGGCGGATCCACGGCGTCGACCACGGGGTCTGCTTCTCGCCCGACCCGAAGCTGCGGACCGTCCTGTGGGGCTGGATGGGCAGCCCGCTCGAGGAAGACGAACTGGTCGTCCTGCGTCGCCTGCGGGGTGAGCTCGACGGATCGCTCGGGGCGGCCCTGGCCCAACTCCTCGCGCCGGACGAGGTGGCCGCGACGGCGCGGCGGATCGAGCGGCTGCTCGACGGGGGGCGCTTTCCGGTCCCCGACCCTGGCTGGCCGGCGGTCCCCTGGCCCTGGTACTGACCGGGCCGGCGCCCCGGTCGGGGCCACAGCCGGGCGGCCACGGCCGGGCGGCAGCGGCCGGGCCGAGCGGGTACGAAGGACTGCCCCGCCTGGGTACCGTCGAGGCATGGCGCCCGCGGCGTCGGGGGCGCATCGTGACGGTCCACGCGTCGGGGTGTCGGGGATGCCGTTGCTGTTGCAGGCCTATACGGCGGAGGGTCTCGTGCGGGGGTCGATCCTGCCCCAGGGCGGGCTCGGCGACCTGCTGGAGGCGCTCGACTCGATCACCGTCGACGCGGCGGTCGTGACGCCACTCGACGGCCGGCCGGACGTGCGGGAGCCGCGGGCCGAGATCGCGATCGACGACCTGCTCGTCGTCGTGGCACCTCCGTCCACACCGGCTCCCGTCCACGCCTCGTGGCACGAGCTGGCGCTGGCGATCGGTCCGTACCTCGTCGAGGGGCTCCTCCCCACCCTGCCCGGCTTCGACCCCGGTCGGGCGCTCGCCCGCCCCGGCGGGACGTTCGTCCTCCTCGGCTCGGCGCGGGTCAGCCTCGCCGTCGACCCGGCTGCCGGCGG
>CAYMBB010000193.1:3638-5317 GCA_964388515.1 uncultured Anaerolineaceae bacterium | reverse complement strand
TGGGGCCGGTCCGTCCCGCCCCCGCCGGGCGGCCGGGCGCCTCGTTCTGGCGTTGCCCCGCGGGCCGGCCGTGGGGTGGCTCGGGCCGCTCCGGTTCGTCCTCCACCGGCTCGCGGCCGCTCTCGCCGAGCAGCTCCTCGCCCGCGGCGCCGCGACCTTGCTGGCCCGGCTTCGCCTCGAGCTCGACCTCGCCTTCGCGCCGCCCGGGACGCCGGCCGAGCTGGCGTTCGAGCAGCCTCTCCCCGAACCGACCGCCGAGGCGGAGGCGATCGAGCGTCTGCTCTTCGCCCGGCTCGAGCGCACGCCGCCGCCGGCGCCGGTCGGGCGGCTCGAGCTCGAGCTGGCCGATGTCGCGCCTGCGGCCGGTCAGCAACTCGCGCTCTTCGTCCCGCAGGCGGCACGCTCGGGACGCCTCGGCTGGCAGCTGGCGAGGCTCGCGCTCATGTTCGGCGAGGACCGGATCCGGCAGGTCGAGCTGGCCGATCCGGAGGCGCCCCTGCCCGAGGCGCGCTGGCGCTGGCGGCCGTCGGGGTTCGGTAGCCGATGACCCGCCTGCTGCGCGAGCACCCCGAGATCGAGGTCGAGCACGATCCGGCCGGGCGGATCGTGGCCATCCACTGGAACGGCCGTCGCGAGCCGGTGGAGGCCTGCAATCGCTGGCGGGTCGACGAGGCGTGGTGGCGCGAGCCGATCGCCCGCGACTACGTCAAGGTCGTCGGGCCGCACTGGCTGGCACTCGTCTACCTCGACCGGACGACCGGCCGCTGGCACCTCGAGCGGATCTACGACTGAGCGGGTCGGGTGCGCGGCCGAGCCGGCCGCGGCAGGGTCAGGCGATCGACGAATGCCCGAGCATCAGGGTGACCACCAGCAGGACCGCGAGCATCCCGACGAGCATCACCAGCGCGCCGAGATCGCGGGGCTGTGCCGACTGCACGTTCGCATCTCCCGCTGCCCGAACCAGACCGGAAGCCCGATCGAGAGCAGCGTAGCTGCCGCGTCAAGTACCGCCGAGAACCTCGGCACGGCGCCGGAGCCGGGTCTACTTCGGGATGTTGCTGACCACGAGCAGAACGATCAGGCCGACGAGGATGATGGTCAGCAGGCCGATGCCGGCGAGATCACGCAGGGTTGGCTGCACCAGGTCGATCTCCTCCTGTCAGATCAGCGGAAGGGGCAGGCCGCCCCATAGAGGATCGTCACCGTCGTCGTGCTCCCGGTTGGCGTGATCGCCACCTGGACCCGGCAGTCGCCGGCGCCGGCCGAGTCGATCACGATGCTGCCGTCCTCGAGTGGTCCCGACACGGCCACCGTACTGTACCCCGCTCGCTCGAGCGCGGGTTGCCACCACGCGGCGGCGGCCCCGACCTGGGCCGGCACCGTCAGCGTGGCGCTGGCCGGGCCGGCTGCGCCCTCGGTGGGCTCTGCGCCGGGATGGACGGGGAAGTCGGGCGGGAGCGCATCCCAGATCCGCCCCCACTCGGTGGCCGTCTGGGTGACTGCGGACGGGCTGCCCGCTGCCCCGGATGTGCTCGTCGGCCCGTTCGCTGTCGATGATGCCGTTGCCCCGCCCGTGCACCCGGCCGCGACGAGGACGACGCCCAGCGCGAGGGCCGCGGCCCGGATGCGGGCGCGGCCACCGGAGCCCGTGACCGGGGCGCGGGTACCGGCGCGAGTGA
>CAYMBB010000193.1:1795-3538 GCA_964388515.1 uncultured Anaerolineaceae bacterium | reverse complement strand
GTCCGGCAGCACCCGGTCCGGCAGCACCCGGTCCGGCAGCACCCGGTCCGGCAGCCGGCCCGGCGCGATGACGGGCTGCGGACCCTCGACGTGACGGCCGCCGTCCCGCTCGAGCCGCACGACGGCATCCCCGCCCGGCCTCGCCCGTCCCGTGCCCGCCTGCCCGGGCACCGGGTAGCCGTCAAGGAGGATCTGCGCGGGGTCGGAGAGCGGCAGCGCGGCCCGCACCTCGTTCTGCTCGCTCGGGACGCGAGCGGCTACCGGAGCCTCTGCCGGCTCGTCAGCCGGGCGAACCTGGCCGGGACGAAGGGGATGCCGCGGTTCACCCAGGCGCTCCTCGCCGAGCACGCGGAGGGCCTCGTCGCCCTCTCCGGCTGCCGCGAGGGGGAGATCGCCCGGCGGCTCCGGGTCGGTGATCGAGAGGGGGCGCGAGCGGCGGCCGAGCGATACGCCCAGCTGTTCGGCGGCGCCGGGGGTGTCGGTGGTCCGGGCGCGGGGGCTCGATCGGGCGCCGTCGGATCGGGCGCGGGGGCTCGATCGGGCGCCATCGCCCGGGCCGGCTTCGTCCTCGAGCTCGAGCACCACCTCCTGCCGGACGACGACTGGCTCGTCGCCGAGACGGCCCGGCTCGCCGAGGAGGTCGGTCTGCCGGTCGTCGTCACGAACGACGTCCACTACGCCCGGCCGGAAGGGCGCGAGCTCCAGGACGTCCTGACCGCGATCCGCCACGGCCGGACGCTCGACACTCTCGCCGACCTCCGTCGACCCGACGGCGAGTCGTACCTGAAGTCGGCGGAGGAGCTGGCGGCGCTGCCGCCGGGAGGTCGTTCCGGAGCCGAGCCGGACGAGCAAACCGCGCGGGCCTGGGCGGAGGGGCTGGCGAACGCGGGCGAGCTCGCGGCCGCCTGCTCGGTCGACCTCGGCTTCGAGCGCTATCGCTTTCCCGGCTTCGAGGTGCCGGCCGGCGAAACGGCGTTCTCGTACCTCGAGCAGCTCTGCCACGAGGGTGCGCGGCGGCGCTACCACCCGATCACTCCGGCCGTCGTCCGCCAGCTCGCCCATGAGCTCGAGGTGATCGAGCGGACTGGCCTGGCCGAGTTCTTCCTCATCTGCTGGGACCTGATGCGCTTTGCCCGGGAGCGCGGGATCCCCGCCCAGGGTCGGGGCAGCGCGGCCGACTCGATCGTCGCCTACGTGCTCGGCATCACGCGGGTCGACCCGATCCGCCATCGCCTCCTCTTCGAGCGGTTCATCAACGAGGGCCGGACGGCATATCCGGACGTCGACATCGACTTCAGCTCGGCGCGTCGGGAGGAGGTGATCCAGTACGTGTATTCGCGCTACGGGGTCGAGCACACCGGGATGGTCTGCAACGTCGTCACCTACCGCGCCCGCTCGGCGGTTCGCGAGGTGGGCTACGCGCTCGGGTTCCCGCGCCCGCTCGTCGACCGGGTGGCGAAGGCGCTCGAGACGTACGACCCGGCGATGGTCCGCCGCGAGCTCGAGGCAGAAGGCAGTTTCGGCCAGTTCTTCGCCCGGCGGGGGGAGTCAGGGCTCGCCCGGCCGGAGGAGTCAGGGCTCGCCCGGTCGGAGCTGGTGGGGGCGACTGGTGGCAGCGGCGGCCGCAGTGGCGGCCTCGGTGGCGCAGGCACGGCCGTTGTGGCTGGCGACGTGGCCGGCGTGGGCGCTGCGGCCGGCGATCCCGGCGCGGCCGGCGTGGGCGGTGCGGCTGGCGACGCGGCC
>CAYMBB010000193.1:0-1695 GCA_964388515.1 uncultured Anaerolineaceae bacterium | reverse complement strand
TGCGGCCGGCGATCCCGGCGCGGCCGGCGTGGGCGGTGCGGCTGGCGACGCGGCCGGCATGGGCGCTGCGGCCGGCGATCCCGGCGCGGCCGGCGATGCCCGCCCGCAGCGACCCGGCCGCCTCCAGCAACCAGCGTCTGTAGTCACAGAAGGCTTACCGGACGGCGATCCCGGCATCGGCGAGCCCGATCGGTTGTCGGCCGAGTCCCCGGACAGCGTCCACGACCGGCCGCTCGAGCTCGATCGTGCTCAGGGCAAGCCCGCCTCCGTCTCGATCGCCGGTCCGGGTGCCCCGGGTCTCGCCGAACGACGCCTGGGTCTCTCCGGAAGCGGACCCGATAATCCTTCTCGGAATATCGAGGCACGCGGCCAGGATCAACGGGTTCCCAGGACCGGGAATGTCCGGGCCTTCGGCCGGGATCAACAGCCACCCGGCGCCAGCTCGCCGCCGACCAGCGCCCCGCCACCCGGCGCCAGCTCGCCGTCGACCAGCGCCCCGCCACCCGGCGCCAGCTCGCCGCCGACCAGCGCCCCGCCACCCGGCGCCAGCACTTGCGGCCTTTCGGACTGGGAGCGCTGGCTCGAGCTGTGCGCCCGGATCGATGGCTTCCCGCGCCACCTCTCGATCCACACCGGCGGGATGCTCGTCACCGCCGCGCCGCTGATCGACATCGCCCCGCTCGAGCGGGCGACGATGCCCGACCGGGTCGTCGTCCAGTACGACAAGCGCGACGTCGAGACGCTCAAGCTGATCAAGCTCGACCTGCTCGGCCTGGGGATGCTGGCCGCGATCGACGAGACGCTCGCCCTGATCGAGCACGACTGCGCCGTCTGCCTCGACCTCGACCGGCTGCCCGAGGAGATCCCGGAGGTCTTCGCGATGCTCCAGGCGGCCGACACGGTCGGGGTCTTCCAGCTCGAAAGCCGGGCCCAGATGCAGACGCTGCCGAAGTCGCGGCCGGCGAGCCTCGACGACCTCGTCGTGGAGGTCGCGATCGTCAGGCCCGGCCCGATCCAGGGCAACGCCGTCCACCCCTACCTGCGCCGCCGGCAGGGTCTCGAGCCGGTCAGCTACCTTCATCCCGGCCTGGAGCCGATCCTGCGCGACAGCCTGGGGGTGATCCTCTACCAGGAGCAGGTGATGCAGATCGCGATCAGCATCGCCGGCTTCAGCCCGGCCGAGTCGGACGGGTTCCGGCGGGCGATGGGGACGTGGCGCTCGACGGCCGAGATGGAGCGGCTCCACGAGCGGTTCGTCGAAGGCTGCATGACGGTCCGGGGGATGCCGCGGGCCGACGCCGAGGAGCTCTTCCGCCAGGTCGCCGCGTTCGCCTCGTTCGGATTCGCGAAGTCGCACGCGGCGGCGTTCGCCCGGACGGCCTACGAATCGGCGTTCCTCAAGCTCTTCTACCCGGCCCAGTTCGTGGTCGGACTGATCAACGCCCAGCCGATGGGCTTCTATCCGGTGGAGGTCCTGGTCAACGACGCGAAGCGCCATGGGGTCGCGGTCCTGCCGGTCGACGTCAACGCGTCGAGCTATCGGACGACGACCGAATGGGTGGGGCGGCCTGGGTGGGCGAACGGCGGAGGCACGGGACGGGATGGTGCGGGCCCGGGGGAGCCGCTCCCCGACGACGCCGGCATCGATCGCCGGCCCGAGCCGGTTCGCTCGCCGTCCTGCGTGATGCCGAGCCC
>CAYMBB010000192.1:1297-5322 GCA_964388515.1 uncultured Anaerolineaceae bacterium | reverse complement strand
GGCGGTGGGAGCCATGAGCGAGGGGCGGGCGACGGAGGCGATGCCCGAGGGCATGACAGGGGCGATGGGCGGAGCCGTGCCCCAGGCGGCTGGGGCGATGCCCGAGGGCATGACGGGGGCGATGGGCGAAGCCGTGCCCCAGGCGGCCGACATGGCAGCCGCGCCCCAGCCGGGCATGGACGCCCAGTCGAGCACGGCCGCCCAGTCGAGCACGGCCGCCCAGCCAGGCACGGAGACCCTGCCGACCGCCCCGCCCGACGGCGGGGACCGCTCGCTCCTGGCCCTGATCGACCGCCTGGCCGACCTCCTCCAGCGCAGCGACCTGACCGAGCTCGAGGTCGAGGCAGGCCGGACCGGGCTCGTCCTGCGCAAGCCCTCGGCGCTGGCGTCCGCCCCGGCCGCGGGAGTCGCCGCCGGTGCCACCCCCGCCGTCGCCACCCCCGCCGGCGCAGGGTCCACGGCCCCGGGCGGATCGACCGTGGACGGCCCCGGCCCCGGCCCCGGCCTGGCCGCCGGCTCGAGCGCAACACCCGGTGCCGGGACCGCCTCAGGGGGCGTCGCCGGCCACGCCGCCGGCGATACCACCCGGTCGGCCCCGCCCCCCGCCCGCGCCTCGGTCAAGGCGCCCCTGACCGGCATCTTCTACGGCTCGCCGTCGCCGGGCGCCGACCCCTACGTCCGGGTTGGCGGGGAGGTCGCGGTCGGCCAGGTGATCGGCCTGATCGAGGCGATGAAGCTGTTCAACGAGATCAAGTCGGATCTCGCCGGTCGCGTCGTCCGGATCGTTGCCGAGGACGGCACGCTCGTCAAGGCGAAGCAACCGCTCATCGAGGTGGAGCCACTGTGAACACGCCGCGTTCCGCCCACGTCACTGGCTGGGGCCGGTATGCCCCCGCGCAGGTCCTCACCAACGCCGACCTCGAGAAGATGGTCGATACCTCGGACGAGTGGATCCGGACCCGGACTGGGATCCGCGAGCGGCGGGTCGCGGCTGCCCACGAGACGACCGCCTCGATGGCCGCGGTCGCCGCCAGGCGCGCGATCGCGGTGGCCGGGATCGACCCCGACGAGATCGACCTGATCCTGGTCGCCACGCTCACCCCGGACTACTGGATGCCCTCGACCGCCGCCCTGGTCAAGGAGGCGGTCGGCAACAGCCGGGCCGCGGCGATGGACGTCGCCGCCGCCTGCTCGGGCTTCGTCTACGCGTTCTCGGTCGCCCAGGCGTACATCGCGAGCGGGATGGCTCGCCATGTCCTCGTCGTCGGCGCCGAGCTGCTCACCCGGTTCCTCGACTACAGCGACCGGAACACGTGCATCCTGTTCGGCGACGGCGCGGGCGCGATCGTCATGTCGGCCTCGGACGAACCGGGCGGCGCGCTCGGGATCGAGCTGACGACCGAGCCCTCGGGCGCCTACATGATCTGGCTCCCGGCGGGCGGGTCGAAGGCGCCAGCGTCGCCCAGGACGGTCGCTCGGGGCGAGCACTTCATCCGGATGGAGGGGCGCGAGACGTACCGCTTCGCCACCCGGACCCTGGCCACGACGGCCCTGGCCGCGATCGAGCGGGCCGGCCTGAAGCCCGCCGACATCAGCCTGATCATCCCGCACCAGGCGAACATCCGGATCATCGAGGCGGTCGCCAGGGGGCTCGGCCTGCCGATGGAGCGGATGTTCGTGAACGTCGACCGCTACGGCAACACCTCGGCGGCGTCGGTCCCGATCGCGCTCGCCGAGGCGGTCGACACCGGGCGGATCCAGGTTGGCGACCGGATCGTCCTCGTCGCCTTCGGGGCGGGATTCACCTCCGGCGCGGCGGCGATCGAGTGGACCGCCGACCCGGCCCGCGGGCGACTGGCCGAGGCGATCGGCCCCGAGGACGTCCACGTCCGGCTGCCGCTCGACTGGGAGTCGGTCGACCCGATGCCGCCGGCACTGGCTGCCGTCCTGGCCGCGCCGGCCCCGGTCGAGGTCCCGCTCGACGAGGTCGTGCCGGACGAGCCGGAGCCGGTGTCGGCATCGGCGTCAGGCCCGCAGCCGGCGCCGATCCGCTGAGGCCACGCGGACCGGCCCCGGCGCCCCCGCCCCTCCCGAGCCGCCTCGGCGCCGCACCGGCCCTCCGTCCCGGCGCCCCGCTCGCGAGCGGGCGCCAAACATTGACAACCACGTCATATCCGCTATGGTGGACGGCGCCGGATACGGAGGATATGACGATGGAGTTCACGCAGGCGTTCTACTCACCCCGCGAAGTCGCGAAGCTGGCGGGCGTCCATCCGTCGACGGTCATGGCCTGGATCCATTCGGGGCGGCTCTATGCGGTGAAGATCTCCGAGCGCACGTACCGCATCCCGAACAAGACGGTCGTCAAGCTCCTGGCGCCGGAGCTGGCCAAGCCGCCCGTCTTCATCGAGCGCCCGGATGAGCGGGTCGACCCGCACATGCTCGATGACGACTCGGACTGGGTCACCGGGTGAGGCTCCGCGACCACCACGCGTTCGAGCAGCGGAAGGCGACGATCGTCGCGATCCTTGATCGGTTGGGCGATCTCATCGTCATCGATGGCGGGAAGGCCGCGCCGGAGCGCGCGGTCCGGTTCGAGCTTGACGCGCCCCGTCGCCCGCTCCCCACGTTCGGACGCTTCCGATACGGCGAAGTCTTCCGGCGCGATGGCGTCGGGTGGTCCCTGACGTCGTATACGTACGACTACCTCGATGTCGAGCATGGTGGTCGGCTGGCCTACCACTGGCACTCGTTGCCCGGCCGACTCGCGGTCCACCACCTCCACTGCCGACCGCCAGCCGGTCGGCCGTCGATTTCGCATTTCCGGGCCTACGAGGTGGACCTGCTCGAAGCCCACGACGAGTTCACTCGGCTGCTCGCGTCGGGCACCCTGATCGACTGCACCGGCCTCCGCCCGCTCCGGCCGGCCGACGACTGACGGGCGTGCGAACGACGGCCGATGACGACCGAGCGATGGCGAATGAGCGACGAGCGGTGGACGAATCGGGCGACCGACGACGGATCGCCGAGCGATCGTCGACCGACGACTGAGGGAGGACTGAACTGATGATCGACCTGACCGGCAAGAGCGCCGTCGTCACCGGGGGCTCACGGGGGCTCGGCCGCGCGATCTGCCTGCGCCTGGCCGAGCAGGGCGCCGACGTCGCCTTCAGCTACCGGGGCAACGAGGCGGCGGCGCGCGAGACCGCGACCGCGATCGAGGGGTTCGGCCGCCGGGTGGTCGTCTTCCAGGGCGACGTCAAGGAGCCCGAGGCGGCCGAGGGGCTGATCCGGGCGGCGCTCGATGCCTTCGGAAGGATCGACATCCTGGTCAACAACGCCGGGATCACCCGCGACGACCTGATCATGCGGATGAGCCTCGAGGCGTGGCGCGAGGTGATCGAGACGAACCTGTTCGGCGCCTTCTACACGATCAAGGCCGCGACCCGGCCGATGCTCAAGGCGCGTGGCGGGCGGATCGTGAACATCACGTCGGTCTCCGGCCAGGCCGGGCAGATGGGCCAGGCGAACTACTCGGCCGCGAAGGCCGGACTGATCGGCCTGACGAAGGCGACCGCCCGCGAGCTCGCCTCGCGCGGGATCACCTGCAATGCCGTCGCGCCCGGGTTCGTCCTGACCGAGCTGACCGAGGGGCTGCCCGAGGCCCTGAAGGCCGAGATCACCGCCCGCACCCCGCTCGGGCGGTTCGGGACGCCCGAGGAGATCGCGGCCGCGGTCGCCTTCCTCGCCTCCGACGAGGCCGCGTTCATCACCGGCCAGGTGCTCGCGGTCGATGGTGGGCTGGTGATGATGTAGGGGAGGGAGCAGGGGGCGGGCGCTTCGGCTCCCGCCCCCTGCCACTGCGCCCCGCGCCCGCGAGCGTGCCCCCCTGTCGCCGCCCGTACCCTCGCCCCTGCCGCCGCCGCGCCCCTGCCGCCGCTGCGCCCGCGCCCGTCGCGCCCTCGCCCGCCGCGCCCTCGCCCGTCGCGCCCGCGCCCGTCGCAGAGCCTCGGCTACGGACTGGT
>CAYMBB010000192.1:0-1197 GCA_964388515.1 uncultured Anaerolineaceae bacterium | reverse complement strand
CGCGCCCTCGCCCGTCGCGCCCGCGCCCGTCGCAGAGCCTCGGCTACGGACTGGTACGTGGAGGGCGGCGGCTCGCAGCATGGTTCGGCACGCCCGCGCCGAGCGAATCGGACACTTCGCCTCGCGAATCGGGCGCATCGCCTCGTCCGGTGACTGGTTGCGCCGGTTCCGGGCCCGCCTCGGGGCCCCGGACGCGTTTGCCGGGGACCCGGACGCGCTTCACCGCGCTGAGGCTCCCCTTACCAGTCCGTCGCTGCGGATATGCGATGAACGACAGCGCCTCGACCGCCCCCTGGGGGTCGCGAAGCCAGCGCGTGAGCGCCCGACCATCGAGCGGGAACGCGCCTCGCAGCAGGGCCTCGTGCATCGCCACCCGCCGTCGGTTCGTGTCCGTGTCGGCCAGCACGACCCAGCAGCTCACCGAGCGCGGGTTCCAGCCACGGTCGCGCGCGATCTTCGGCCCGAGCCGCCGATAGCGGTCGACCTGGCCGACGAGCCCGCCCGGGTCGGTCAGCTCGGATTTCAGCTCGATCACGCACAGCATTCTCCGCCCGGCGTGAAAGGCCAGCCGGTCGATCACCCCGCGTTCGCCGAAGATCGAGAACGAAACCTCGGCCGCCGACTCCCAGCCCGGCAAGCCCGCGAAGCGCTGGGCAAGGACGTCGTGAAGGGCACCGTGGCGGGCGTTCACGAGGCGGTCGAGGTCGCCGCCGCGCCAGGACGGGATGAGGTCGAGGCGGGCTTCGAGCGCACCCGCGACGGCCCGGATCGCCCCCAGCGGCACGGTGGCGAGATGGCCTCGTTCGATGCGCGAGACGGTCGCCTGTGACACGCCCGCCGAGGCGGCCACATCCTCCTGGCGTTGTCCCTGATGCACGCGGAGCCCGCGAAGCGTGGCCCCGAGGTGAGTGTCGTCCATCGCCGGAGCATGACGCCCGCCGATCACCGGCAACTTATCGCCGCGTCGGCTTACCGCCGAGTCGGTGCTTGCCGGTTCCCGGGTGATGCCCGTGGCGGCATATGGCGCCACGGGCATGGACCGCGCGAGGAAGCGCGCCTGCCGCCTCGAGCCCCCGCGCCCCCGCCCCTGCCGCCCGCCCTCCCCCCCCACCGCCCCCCCTCCACTCGCCCCCCCGCCCGGCCTGCGGCCGCCTGGCACCACCGCCCCCCCCCCAGCACCGGGCAGGGTTCGGACAA
>CAYMBB010000191.1:3483-5348 GCA_964388515.1 uncultured Anaerolineaceae bacterium | reverse complement strand
GAGCCGGCGACGTAGCCGCCCAGGACGCCGACCGCCTTGGAGAGCGTCCCGACCTGGACCGCGACCCGGCCGTGGAGGCCGAAGTGGTCGACGCTGCCCCGCCCGTTCCGGCCGAGCACGCCCGAGGCGTGGGCGTCGTCGACCATGACCGCTGCCCCGAACTCCTCGGCCGCCTCGACGATCCCGGGCAGTGGCGCGATGTCGCCGTCCATGCTGAAGACGCCGTCGGTGACGACGAGGACGAGCCGGTACGGCCCGGAGCCGTCCGGGCGTCCCCGGTCGCGCGCCTCGCGCAGGATCTCCCGGAGGGCGGCGACGTCCTTGTGCGGGTAGACCTTGCGGGGCGCCTTCGAGAGGCGCATCCCGTCGATGATCGAGGCGTGGTTGAGCGCGTCAGACACGATCAGGTCGTCATCGCCGGTGATCACCGGGATCACCCCGGTGTTGGCCGTGAAGCCCGACTGGAAGGTGAGGACCGCCTCGGTCCCCTTGAACCGGGCGAGGGTCGCCTCGAGCTCCTCGTGGAGGGTCATCGTGCCCGCGATCGTGCGCACCGCGCCGCTCCCGGCCCCGAACTCGCGGACCGCCCGCTCGGCCGCGGCGAGCAGGCGCGGGTGATGGGTCAGCCCGAGGTAGTCGTTCGAGGCGAGGCTGATCACGCGTCGCCCGTCGACCGTGCACTCGGGGCCCTGCATCGAGGACAGGACCCGCAGCGGGCGGTAGAGGTGCTGGCGCTTGAGCTCGGCGAGCTCGTCGTCGAGGAAGGCGAGCGGGTCGCGGTGGGTGGTGGTCGTCATGGCGGAGCCTCCTCGGGATCCAGGGCCGGTCAGGCCGTCCAGTCCATGATCACCTTGCCCGAGTTCCCCGAGCGCGCCGCGGCGAAGGCGGCCTCGAACTCGCGGAAGGAGAACCGGTGGGTGATCGCGGGCCGGATGTCCAGCCCCGACTGGAGCATGACCGTCATCTTGTACCAGGTCTCGTACATCTCCCGGCCGTAGATGCCGCGCAGGGTCAGCATCTTGAACACGACCTCGTTGATGTCGAGCGCGATCTCCTCGGTCGGGATACCCAGGATCGCGATCCCGCCGCCGTGGGCCATGTTGGCGATCGCCGACCGGAGGGCGACCGCCTGGCCCGACATCTCCAGCGCAACGTCGAAGCCCTCGACCATCCCGAGCTCGGCCTGGACGGCGTGCAGGTCGCGCTGGCGCGGGTCGACCACGACGGTCGCGCCCATCCGGGCGGCCAGCTCGCGGCGGAAAGCGTTCGGCTCGGAGACGACGACGAACCGGGCGCCGGCATGGCGGACGACGGCGGTCGCCATCAGCCCGATCGGGCCGGCACCCGAGACGAGGACATCCTCGCCCAGGACCGGGAAGGCGAGGGCGGTGTGGACGGCGTTGCCGAACGGGTCGAAGATCGCGGCGACGTCCTCGTCGATCCCGGGCCAGTGGTGCCAGACGTTGGTCATCGGCAGCGCGACGTACTCGGCGAACGCGCCGTCACGCCCTACGCCGAGCCCGATCGTGCGGGCGCACAGGTGGCGCCGACCGGCCAGGCAGTGACGGCAGCGGCCGCAGACGACGTGGCCCTCGCCGCTGACGAGGTCGCCGAGGTGGAAGTCGACCACGTTCGAGCCGACCTCCACGACCTCGCCCACGAACTCGTGGCCGACGATCAGGGGCGGAACGATCGTCCGCTGGGCCCACGGGTCCCAGGATTCGATGTGCAGGTCCGTGCCGCAGATGCCCGTCTTGTGGACCCGGATCAGGACGTCGTTGATCCCGATCTGCGGCTCGGGCACGGTCTGGAGCGCCAGGCCCGGTCCCGGTGCGGTCTTCACGAGCGCGAGCATGTCCGCCTCC
>CAYMBB010000191.1:1480-3383 GCA_964388515.1 uncultured Anaerolineaceae bacterium | reverse complement strand
CGACGATCGGATTCTGCACCGAACCGATCCCCTCGATCTCGCACCGGACGCGATCGCCGGGCTCGAGGAAGACCGGCGGGTCGCGGAAGACCCCGACCCCCGACGGAGTGCCGGTGGAGATGACGTCGCCGGGCTCGAGGGTGATCACGGCGCTCACGAACTCGATCAGGGCCGGGATGTCGAAGATCATGTCGGCCGTCGTGCCGTCCTGCATCAGGACCGGCTGGGCAGCGTCGCGGGCGGTCGCGCCGGCGGCGGGCGTGCCGGCGGCGGGCGTGCCGGCGGGGGTCGCAACGGCGGCGGTCGCGCCGGCGGCGGGCGTGCGCCAGGAGCGGATCCGGAGGGCGTGCCAATCGGGGACCTCGTCGCGGGTCACGAGGACCGGGCTCATCGGACAGAACGTGTCCGAGCCTTTGGCCCGCAGCCACTGCCCGTCCCCGCGCTCGCCGGGCGCCAGGGCGGCCCGGTTGCCCTGCCAGTCGCGGGCGGTGACGTCGTTCACGACCACGTAACCCGCGACGTGGTCCATCGCCCGGGCGGCGGTGACGCGCCGGGCCGTCCGCCCGATGACGACGCCCAGCTCGGCCTCGAGGTCGAGGGCATGGGTGCCGCTCGGGCGGATCACCGGTTCGCCATCGGCGACGACCGTGTTCGCGAACTTCGAAAAGAGGAGCGGGCGGCTCGGGAGCTCGATGTGCTGCTCCTCGACGTGATCGCGGTAGTTGAGGCCGATGCACACGATCTTGCCTGGCCGGGGGATGGCCGGGGCCGGGCGCAGGCCGGCGAGCGCGACGCCTGGTTCGCCGGCCGCGGTCGCGCGCTCCAGGGCCGCCCGTACGCCCTCGAGATCGGGG
This sequence comes from uncultured Anaerolineaceae bacterium, assembly GCA_964388515.1. GTDB lineage: Bacteria > Chloroflexota > Limnocylindria > Limnocylindrales > CSP1-4 > JAKAHU01. The sequence goes on along the minus strand of CAYMBB010000191.1, from coordinate 2,529 downwards.
TCCGCGTCGAGCAGGCCGCCGAGGTCGAGGTACCGGAGCTCCTCCTCCAGGCCCCCGACGTCGACGAGCCGGGCGAGGGAGACGACGCGCTCGCCGACGAGGACGCCCGCCGTCGGCAGGTCGAGCTCGTCACGGAAGCTGAACAGGCGCATCGGGCGTCCTCCGGAGTGGTTGGGTGTCCGGCGTCAGGACGGATTGGGCGAGGGGCTCGCCGACGGTTCGGGGCTGGCCGACGGTTCGGGGCTGGCGGCGGGCGCGGGGCTGGCGGCGGGCGATGGCGACGGCGGGGCGCACTGGGGTTCCGGGTTCGTCCGTTCACCCTGGGTTTGGTAGAACTCGAGGATCTTCGCCGTGTCGAGCGTGTCGAGGAGCAGGACGCGGTCCCACACGAGCGCGGCGAACGGCGTGCTCATCTGGTCGAACCGGGCGACGACCGGCGCCGTCTTCCCCGGCGGCAGGTTGCAGACCGGGCTGGGCGGGAAGTCGGCCACGAACTGGCGGAGCTGCTGCTGGGTGGCGTCGTCGCAGGTGCCGTCCGGGCAGCGGTAGAGGACGACGAAGCCGCCGTGCTCGAGGTTGTGGATCCAGCCCTGCGGGATGGCCGTGTCGTCCTTGCCGTAGAAGCGGTTCGGAATCGGGCCGTCGGGGTCGCCGTAGTGCGGGCCGCTCGCCGGCGGACAGCTCGGGTAGCGGGCCGAGGCGCCGGCGTCGATGTGGCGCTGGCCCTGGTCTTCCTGGACCTGGCCGAGGGGGGCTGGCGAGCCGCCCGGGCCCGGCGTGGCCGAGGGCGCGGGGGTGAGCAGCGAGCCGCAGGCGTAGGCCGGCTGGGTCGCCCCGAAGAAGAGGTAGGCGCCGATCAGGACGATGACCGCGACGCCGGCCCCGCCGAGCAGGAGGCCGCGCCGTTCGAGGAGCGAGCGTTCGTGGCGGATCGGGGAACGGGAGGTCTCGCGCCGACCGGCCCGGCGCGAACCGCCACCGGGCGCGGTGTTCGAACCGCCACCGGGCGCGGCGGTCGAACCGCCACCGGGCGCGGCGGTCGAGCGGCC
>CAYMBB010000191.1:0-1380 GCA_964388515.1 uncultured Anaerolineaceae bacterium | reverse complement strand
GCCACCGGGCGCGGCGGTCGAGCGGCCGGCCCCCTCGGTCGGGCGGCCGCGGTTGGCCTGGGAGGCGGCTGGCTTGCGCGATCGGTCGGTCACCTGGTCTCCTCCGCGTGGGCGGGCTTGGTGTCGGGGGCGGGCTTGGTGTCGAGGCTGAGGTCGAGGCTGGGGCTGGGGCTGTCGTCGGGGTCGACGCCGGCCACCCTGGTGGGGCTCGGCGCCGTGGCGTGGCTCGTCTCGCGGGCCGCGTGGGCAGTGCGTTCTCCAGAGCGTACCGTCCGCGGCCGAATCCGTCCGCTCACGGCTCGTTCAGGTAGTCGCGCACGGCCGGCCTTCACGGCTCGTTCAGGTAGTCGCGCACGGCCGGCCTCGTCAGCCCACCGAACAGGGCGATCGCCACGCCGACCATGACGATCGCCGCCGGCAGCAGCGCGGAGAGGGCCAGGATCGGCACGGCCGGCAAAGTCAGACTGGCCAGGCCGAGGGCCAGGCCGCGGGCCGCTTCCTTGCGCTGGAGCACGAGCGTGATCGTGAAGATCGTGTACGCGAGCAGGCCCATCCAGACGATCCCGATGAAGCTGACCGGTTGCTCGATCGCCTGGTCGATCACCCAGCGCAGCGACAGGCCGATCCCGGCCAGGATGAGCAGCGCGTAGACGAGGAAGATGCGCACGCCGAGCGGCATCGACGGGGCGTTCGTGGTCATCGTGCGATTCTGCCACGGGCGGGGGGAGGCCGAGCGGGCGGATGCCGCGGGGCGCGGGTGTGTGCCGTGCCGCGAGATGCCGGCAGCGTGCCGGCGGGCGCGGGTGCGTGCCGTGCCGCGAGATGCCGGCAGCGTGCCGGCGGGCGGGGGTGCGTGCCGGGAGCGTGGCGCTCCGTCGGATGCCGCGCCCGGGTCGTGGTGCCGCGCTCGGGTCGCGGTGCCGGCCCGGGCGGGTGGGTGGCGGGAGGCGCGGCGCCGTTCGACGCTCCGACGCTCCTCCGGCCGTGCGCCCTCGCCGGGAACCCGGCCGCCTTCGACCGGGTTATCGGGCCCGGCGCAGACTCTTGCCTGGGGAGTGCTACGGAGGGTGTGGTGGGTCCGGGCGAGTCGGCCCGATCGACCTGGGTGCTAGCTCGTGCGTGAGGAATGCCATCGCGACCCCCATCGCAGCCCGGATTCAGGGTGCTGGACCGCCTTCGCTCCACTTACCAGTCCGTAGCCGCGGGCTTGCGCTCGACCCACCCGGGACCGACCGACAGCGTGCGGCGGCGGCTCCTCAGCCCCTCCCCGCCCACGCTGCCGCGCCGTCCTCTGACATCCTGCGAACAGAGTATTGACACCGCCACCGGCCGCCGCTACCTTGCCCCTAAACCGGTTTGCTAAACCGGTTTGCGTCGGCC
>CAYMBB010000190.1:0-5386 GCA_964388515.1 uncultured Anaerolineaceae bacterium | reverse complement strand
CCGCCCGGGCGGCGAAGGCGTACCTGCACGGCGCGATCGAGCACGCGGAGCCGCTTGGCGCCGGCCACGGACCCGTCAACCACCTGTGGAGGTATCGCGATGTCTGACCCCGACCTGGCCGAGGTGACGGCCGCCGCCCTGGCCGAGATCCGCGCCCGGCGCCCGCTCATCCACCAGATCACGAACTACGTGGTCATGAACGACACCGCGAACGTCACCCTCCACATCGGCGCCTCGCCGGTCATGGCCCACGCGCTCGGTGAGGTCCGCGAGATGGTCCGCTACGCGGGTGCTCTCGTGCTCAACATCGGGACCCTCGAGCCGGCCTGGATCGAGGCGATGCTCGCCGCCGGCAGGGAAGCGAACGAGCGCGGGGTTCCGGTCGTGCTGGACCCGGTCGGGGCCGGGGCGACCGCCCTCCGGACCGACGCGGTCGAGGAGATCCTCGCCGCCGTTCAGGTTGATGTCGTGCGGGGCAACGCAGCCGAGCTCTCGGCGATCGCCGGTCTTGCGGCCGAGATCCGCGGGGTGGATTCGGTCTCGGCGGATGCCCCCGAGGCGGCGGCCCGGATCGTCGCCCGCCGGACCGGCGCCGCGGCGGTCGTCAGCGGGCCGGTCGACCACGTGGCCGACGCGACACGCGCGGCGCAGGTCGCGAACGGCCACCCGCTGATGGGCGCGATCACCGGCTCGGGCTGCATGGCGACGGCGCTCGTCGGTGCGTTCCGGGCCGTCGAGCCTGACCCGTTCCTGGCCGCGGCGGCGGCGATGATCGCCTTCGGGGTCGCGGGCGAGATCGCCGCCGAGCGGAGCGCCGGTCCGGGTACGTTCCGCCAGCAGCTCATGGATGCCGTCTACGGGCTCGACGGCGAGGCGATCCGGTCGCGGGCCCGGGCGACACTGACCAAGGTGCAGGTGTGAGCGCGATCAGCCCGCTTCGCCGACGGCGTCGCGAGCAGCTCCGCGCGGCCGGCGTCTACCTCGTGACCGAGGAGGCGCTGAGCGCCGGGCGGCCCTCCGAGGAGATCTGCCAGGCCGCCCTGGCGGCGGGCGTCCGGCTGGTCCAGCTCCGCGAGAAGGAAGGGACCGCCCGCCGGGCGCTCCGGATCGGGCTCGCACTCCGGGCGCTGGCCCGCGCGCATCGCGCCCTCCTGCTCGTGAACGACCGGCTCGATCTCGCCCTCGCCACCGAAGCCGATGGCGTCCATCTCGGCCAGGAGGACGTCCCGCTCGGCGTCGCCCGGGCGATCCTCGGCCCGGATGCCCTGATCGGCCTGTCGATCACCGACCCGGCGCAGCTAGACGCGCCCGACGCCCGGGACGCCGACTATCTCGGGGTCGGCGCCGTCTTCCCGACAGGCTCGAAGGCAGACGCCCGGTACACGGGCCTCGAGCTCCTCGCGATGGCGCGCGCCGCGGTCGACACGCCAATCGTCGCGATCGGCGGGATCACGGCCGAGAACGCCGCCGAGGCCGTCCGGGCGGGCGCCGACGTGGTGGCGGTGATCAGCGCCGTCACCATGGCAGCGGACCCCGCCGCGGCCGCCCGCAGGCTCCTCGAGCAGGTCAGGGCCGGCGGACCACCGCTTGGCGCCGGTGGGCGGTTGAGTCGCGCCGGGTCGCTGTTGGGCAGGGCCGCCGAACCGCTGCGCGCCGGCGGGGCACCGCGCCACCCTGCCGTGCCGTCGAGCCTCGCCGTTCGGGAGGAGAGATCGTGACCGAGCCGCTGGGCGAATTCGAGCTGATCGCCGAGCTGGCCGCGCTCTTCGAGCCGCCGGACGACGGCCTCGGGATCGGCGACGACGCGGCGACCTGGCCCGCGGCGGACGGCACCGTCCAGGTCGCCACGACAGACATGCTCGTCGAGGGGATCCACTTCCGTCTCGACTGGACGACCCCCGCCGACCTCGGCTGGAAAGCCCTCGCGGTCAACCTCTCCGACCTCGCGGCGATGGGTGCCGCGCCGGGGCGGGCGCTCGTGTCGGTCGCCGTCGAGCCGGGCCGCCGGGGCCTCGCCCTCGATCTCTATCGTGGGCTCCGCACCCTCGCCGCGCAGACCGGCACCCGGGTCGTCGGTGGCGACACGGTCCGCTCCCCGGGTCCGCTCGTGATCAACGTGGTCGTCGTGGGGGAGGCCGACCCGGCGCGCCTCCTTCGGCGCGATGCCGCTCGCCCGGGCGACCTGGTGGCCGTCACCGGGCGGCTGGGTGCCTCGGCGGCGGGCCTGGCGGTGCTGTCGGACGGGCGAGACCCGCTCGAGCCGGGCGCCGCGTCGCTGCTCACCGCCCATTGCCGGCCCTCGCCGCGCCTCGTCGCCGGGCGCCTGCTCGCAGCTCGCGGCGTCCGGTGCGCGATCGACATCAGCGACGGGCTGGCCAGCGAGGCGCTCCACCTCGCCCGCGCCAGCCGGGTCGGCATCGAGATCGACATCGGCCGGGTGCCGCTCGAGCCGGCGGCGGTCCGGCTGCTCGGCGAGCGACGGAGCCGCGCCCTGGCGCTGGCCGGTGGCGAGGACTACGAGCTCCTCTTCACCCTCGACCGACGACTCATGGACGAACTCGCCGGGGCGCTCGCGGTCGACGGGGGACTGACGGTCCTCGGCGAGGTCACCAGTTCAGTGACGGCCGGCACGGTCCGGTTCGTCGACGCCGGTCAGCCGGTCGAGCTGACGGAGAAAGGATACGTGGCGTTCTGATGACGACGCAGGTCCAAGCGCTCGGCGTTCCCCGTGACGATCTCGCCGCAGCCCAGCTCGGGATCGAGCCGGTCCCGAGCCGCCATCGTGTGCTCGGCTTCTTCGACTACGTCGTCCTGTGGGCCGACCTCGGCGTCGGGCTGCTCGTGCTGCTGGCGGGGACGCTCCTCGTACCGGGGCTGGGATTCTGGCCGGCGATGGCGGCGATCGTCCTCGGCACGATCGCCGGGAACCTCCTGCTCGGGCTCGCCGGGGTCGTCGGGAGCGACCACGGCGTGCCGTCGATGGTCAGTCTCCGCCCGAGCTTCGGGCTCCGGGGCAGCTACCTGCCGAGCCTGGTCAACGTCGTCCAGCTCGTCGGCTTCGGCGCCTTCGAGGTGATCATCATGGCCCAGGCCTCGTCCCGGCTGGCGGCGCCGGTCCTGGGCCCGGACAGCTACCCGGCCTGGGCCATCATCTGGAGCGCCGTCGTGATCCTCATGGGCCTCGGCGGTCCGCTCGTTGTCGTCCGTCAGTGGCTCGAAAAGGCGGGCATCTGGATCGTCCTCGCCACCGCCGCCTGGATGTTCATCTACGTCGGCACGCACTTCGACCTCGGCGCGGCGCTCGCCCGCCCGGGCGACGGGAGCCTCACGTTCGCCCAGGCGGTCGACCTCGTCGTCGTCATGCCGGTCAGCTGGCTGCCGCTGGTGGCCGACTACAACCGCTTCGCCCGCGACACGCGCTCGGCCTTCTGGGGCACGGTCGTCGGCTACGGCGTGGCCAACATCGGGTTCTACGCGCTCGGCGTCCTGCTCGTGCTCGTCCTGCCGGCCGGCGACCTGATCGGCTCGATCCTGTCGATCGCCTTCGGTGCGGCTGGTCTCGCCCTCCTGCTCGGCGACGAGGCCGACAACGCCTTCGCCGACGTCTACTCGGCCGCGATCTCGGTCAGGAACGTCCGGCCCGGCTGGTCGACCCGCGGGCTCGTCGTCGGCGTCGGCGCGCTCGTGCTCGCGATCGCCCTGGCGGTCGACCTGGCGCAGTACCAGAACTTCCTGTTCCTCGTCGGCTCGCTCTTCACGCCGCTGTTCGGGGTCCTGTTCGCCGACTACTTCATCCTCCACCGGCGCAGCCGGCAGACGGCCGAGTTCTACCCGACACGCCAGGCGGGTACGAGTGGGGTCAGTATCGCGGCGCTCCTCGCCTGGGGCGCGGGGATCGCCAGCTACCTCCTGGTCATCAGCTTCGCTCCCTGGCTCGGAGGCACGCTCCCGTCGCTCACCGCGAGCCTGCTCGTCTACCTCGCCCTGGCGCGGCTCCGGGGCCTGCGGTCGCGCTGAGCGACGCGGGGTCGCGGCGAACCCCCGGCGTGATCGGGCGTGCCGACGCAGCCCGCTCTCGACCCGGCTCGCGCCGCGGGCCGTGCTAGACTCACAACGGCCTTCGGGGCAGGGTGCAATCCCCGACCGGTGGTGTCCCCCGCGTTCGCGCGAGGAGAGCCCACGAGCGGCCCGGTCAGGTTCGGTCGTCGAGCCCGACCGGGTGTCAGCAGATCCGACAGGGCGAGCCCGCGATGGGTTCGCCCGGACGGAGCCGACGGTGACAGTCCGGATGGAAGAAGGCGGCGTCGACGCGCGGGCCGTGATCGGTGTGTGGGTCGGTGCTTCCTGCGTTGCTTCGCCCCGGAGCCGGACGTGGAGGCACCGAGGCGCACCGATGGACCCGATGGCGCGAGCACTCGAGCTCGCCACCCGCGCGCTGGGCAGGACCGCCCCGAATCCGCCCGTCGGCGCGGTCGTCGTCCGCGATGGGGAGATCGCGGGCGAGGGCTACCACGTCGCAGCCGGGCAGCCGCACGCCGAGGCCGTCGCCCTCGCGGCGGCCGGGGCACGCGCCAGCGGAGCGACGCTCTTCGTGACCCTCGAGCCGTGCGCCCACCACGGCCGGACGCCCCCCTGCACCGAGGGGATCATCGCCGCCGGCATCGCCGAGGTCCACTACGCGATCGACGACCCGGACGGGCGGGTCGCCGGCCGCGGTCGGCGGGCGCTCGAGGCGGCCGGCGTCCGGGTCATGGCCGGGGAGCGCGCCCCCGAGGCGGCCGAGCTGCTGCGCGGCTACCTGACCCGCCAGCGCATGGGCCGGCCGTGGGTGAGCGCGAAATACGCGATGAGCCTCGACGGCAAGACCGCGACCCGGACCGGTGATTCCCGCTGGATCAGCGGCGACGTCTCCCGGGAGTACGTTCATGGGCTCCGCGATCGGGTCGACGCGATCGTGGTCGGGATCGGGACGGTCCTCGCGGACGACCCGTCGCTCACGGTCCGCCCCGCGCCGCCCGACGGTCGGCAGCCCTGGCGGGTGGTCGTCGATTCCCGGCTTCGGCTGCCGCCCGACGCGGCGCTCGCCGGACCGGCCCTCGCCCCCGGCACGACGGTCGCCCACGTGGCGGACGGCCTGCCCGGCGATCCGGCCGACCGGGATCGCCGGCGACGCGCCGAGGTCCTGCGCAATCACGGCCTGGAGCTCCTCCCGCTGCCGGCTGATCCGGCAGGGCGGGTGGACCTTGGGAGCCTCCTGGCCGAGCTCGGGCGGCGCGGGATGAACGAGGTCCTCGTCGAGGGCGGCGGGGAGCTGCTGGCGGGCTTCCTGGCGGCCGGGCTCGTCGACGAGATCGAGGCCTGCGTCGCGCCGGTCCTCGTCGGCGGC
>CAYMBB010000189.1:3043-5430 GCA_964388515.1 uncultured Anaerolineaceae bacterium | reverse complement strand
GACCATGTACGGGCGCCCGATGTGGAGCGCCAGGACGACCACCCAGAGCAGGACCAGCGCCGCCGCGATCGTGCCCTCGACAAACATCTCCCCGAATTCGAAGAACGCTCCGACGTCGAACGCTCGAGCGTCGCCAGGTGTCATCGGATCCCTCCTGTGGTGGTGGCGAGGACGGGAGCCCGCCCTGATCCCGTGCCCGCCGGGGTGGGGCGGTCCGCCGGACCGCGCCCCGAGATGACCTGAACGGCCGGACAGCCGTAGACCGCATCGCAGCGGAAGCAGCGGCTCGCCTCGGCCCGGGCCGTCGCCTCGTCGAAACCGACCTGGGTCGCCCGGAACGAACCCGGCTCGACGACCGGGAGCGGCGGGTGGGCCCGGGGTCTCGGCGCGATGTCGAGCGAGAGACGGGGCTCGGGCGGGGTCGGATAGCGGACGGCGGCGAAGATCTCGGCCTCGCCGTCGCGCACGCCGGCGAGGTATTCGTGGATCGAGGCGGCCGCCCGTCGTCCGGCCGCGACCGCGTCGATGATCGTCTTCGGGCCCGACACGACGTCCCCGCCGGCGAAGATGCCGGCCCGTCCGGTGGCCATCGTCCGCGGATCGGCGACGATCCCGGCCCAGCCGCTGACCTCGATCCCGGCCCCCTCGGGCAGGATCGAGGGATCGGGCTCCTCCCCGATCGCGACGAGGATCGTCCGGGCCGGGAGCTCGTGCTCCGAGCCCGGCACCGGCTCCCAGGCGGTCCGGCCACCCTCGACCCGCTCGGTCGGGCGCTGCTCCTCGCAGCGCAGGGCGACGACGGCGCCGTCGCGGCCGACGACCTCGGTCGGGGCGAGCCCGGTCCGGATCGCGATCCCCTCCCGCTCGGCCGCCTCGATCTCCTCGAGCTGGGCGGGCATCTCGGCCCGGCCGCGGCGGTAGACGATCGTCACCGACTCGGCGCCGCTGCGCCAGGCCGAGCGGGCGGCGTCCATCGCGGTGCTCCCGCCGCCGACGACGACGACCGGGCCGTGGAGCCGCGGCTTCTCGCCGAGGTTGACCTGCTTGAGGAAGAACGTCGCGGGCACGACGCCCTCGAGGCTGTCGCCGGGGACGCCGAGGCGACGGCTCTTCGAGGCGCCGGTGGCCAGGAAGACCGCCCGGTAGCCCTGGCTCTCGAGGTCGCCGAGGGTGAAGTCGCGGCCCATCGCGTGGTCGAGCTTGAGCTCGACGCCGAGCCCGACGATCCGTTCGATCTCCTCGCGCAGGACCTCGCGCGGCAGGCGGTACTCGGGGATCCCGATCGCCATCATCCCGCCGGGCACCGGCATCGCCTCGAAGACGGTGACCGGGTAGCCGAGCCGGACGAGGTAGTAGGCCGCCGACATCCCCGCCGGGCCGCCGCCGACGATCGCGACCCGGTCCGTCCGGCTGATCGCGGGCTTCGGGACGGGCGGCAGGTGGCCGTGCTCGGCGGCGAACCGCTTCAGGGTCCGGATCGAGATCGGCTCGTCCAGGACGCCCCTCCGGCAGGCGGCCTCGCACGGTGCGGTGCAGATCCAGCCGCAGACCGAGGGGAACGGGTTCACCTCGGCGGCGACCGCGTACGCGTCGTCGTAGCGCCCGGCGGCGATCAGCCCGACGTAGCGCCCGGCGTCGGTGCCGGCCGGGCAGGCGACCTGGCAGGGCGCCTTCGGAGTCTCGGGCGCGTCCTCGACCATCGTCCGCCAGACCTGCCAGGGCTTCGGACGCTCGGCCGTGCGCCAGGCGAAGAGGTCACCCCAGGGGGAGGGGTGGACCGGCTTCAGGGACTCGGTCGTCGCGGCCGAGAGGGGGATCCAGCCGTGCTCGTCGGGGGTCGGGCGGTGGATCGGACCCTGGCGCGGCGCGAGCGGCGCCTGGCCGGCTTCGGCGTGGAGGGTCATCACGATCACCGGGCACTCGCGGATGCAGATCCCGCAGCCGATGCACTCCCCGACCTGGACCGGGTGCTCCATCATCCAGGGCGCCGGCGCGCCCTCGCCCAGCCCCGCCTCGATGCCGGGCCTGGTCGGACGGCTCATGTCGAGCGCCTCGACCGGACAGACATCCATGCAGATGCCGCAGTTCATGCAGTTCCCGTGATCGATCTCGATGCGATAGCCCATGGCCCGCCTCCGTGCGTCGGTCAGCAGGTCGAGGATCGCCCAGGGCACGGCGCGCCGCCACGTCCGACGGAGCGGGACGGCCGCCTGCTCGAGCGGGTGGGGACCGGGGGCCAAACGGCCTGCGGTTGGGGGTTACTCCGGCACGGCCATGCCCGGGGCGCGGTGCGGGGGCGGCGGCCGTGCCGGGGCGAGGCGGCGGTCAGTCGCCGGAGATCAGCCCCTCGCGGACGGCGCGGGCGGCGAGCTCGGTCCGGCTCCCGG
>CAYMBB010000189.1:0-2943 GCA_964388515.1 uncultured Anaerolineaceae bacterium | reverse complement strand
CCGGAGATCAGCCCCTCGCGGACGGCGCGGGCGGCGAGCTCGGTCCGGCTCCCGGCATGGAGCTTCTCGAGGATGTTCCGGAGGTGGAACTTGGCGGTGTTCTCGCTGATCCCGAGCCGGGCCGCGATCTCCTTGTTGCGCAGGCCGGCCGTGACGAGCTCGAGCACCTCGACCTCGCGTTCGGTCAGGTGGTCCGGGTCCGGGACGGCGCTCGCGGCGGCGGGCGGCCGGGCGAGCTCGCCGATGATCCGGGCTGCCGTGGCGGGCGTGATCGCGGCCTCGCCCCTGCCGACCGCCTCGATCATCGAGCGCAGCTGGGCGGCCTCGAGGTTCTTCAGCAGGTACCCACGGGCGCCGGCCTTGATCGCCTCGAACAGGTCGTCCTCGTCCTCGCTCACGGTGAGCATGACGATCGCGACCCCTGGGTGGCGCGCCGCGATCTGCCGCGTCGCGGCGAGTCCGGACATGCCGGGCATCCGGACGTCCATCAGGACGAGGTCGGGGCGGAGCGCGTCGACGAGGGCGACCGCCTCGGCCCCGTCCGACGCGCAGCCGACGACCTCGTGGCCCCACGCCCCGAGGAGCGACGAGACCCCGTCACGGAAGAGCGCATGGTCGTCGGCCAGGACGATCCGCATCAGCCGGACCTCGCTGCGGTGGGCGGCGGCGAGGACGGGTGCGCGGCGGTCGCCGGGGACGGGCTCGCCAGCGACGCCGAGCCAGCCGCGCTCCGGGCGACCGGCTCGAGCGGGACCGTCAGCCGGACGAGCGCCCCGTTTCCCTCGCGGTTCGTCCAGGCGAGCGATCCGCCGATCGCCGCGGCGCGCTCCCGCATCGCCTGGAGGCCGTAGTGCGGCCACTCGGCGGCGGACCGGTCAGCGGCGGACCTGTCAGTGGCGGCGACTAGGGCCGCGCCTCGTTCGCCTGTCCGCGCCCTCGACGCGGCCGGTTCGAAGCCGCGCCCGTCGTCGGCCACGGACACGAGCAGGCTCCCCTCGGCCGTGGCCAGAGCAACCTCCGCGCGGCCGGCCCCGGCGTGCTTGCGGACGTTCGTCAGCGCCTCCTGGACGATCCGGAAGACCTGGGCCTGGACGTCGGGCGGGAGGTCGAGCGCCCGCGCCTCAGCGGTCGCGCTGACCGTGACGGCCAGCTTCGAGGCCTCGGCGAACCGGCCTGCGTACGCCTCGATCGCGCCGACGAGCCCGACCTCGGGCATGATCGGGCTGCGCAGGCCGAGGATCGCCTCGCGGACGTCGACGTAGATCGAACGGGCCGCCGCCGCCAGCTCCGCCAGCTGGCTGCGGGCCTCGACCATCCGGCCGCTCTCGAGCAGGCTCTCGACCGCCTGCGACTTCGTGTTCACGTAGCCCAGCACCTGGGCCAGGCCGTCGTGCATCTCGCGAGCGATCCGCTCGCGCTCGGCGACGACCGCGAGGTCGCGCAGGCGCGCCTGGAGGCGGGCGTTCTCGAGCGCGATCGCCGCCTGGTTGGCGAGCGAGGCGAGGGTCTCGACGTCGTCCACGTCGAAGCTCCGCTGCTCGCGGCTGGCCACGACGAGCTGGCCGACGGTCTGGCCGCCACGCTGGAGCGGAGCGGCGAGCTGGACCACGGCGAAGGCCGGGTCGATGAACCGCGACGCGTCCCGTCCCGGCGCGTCGCCGGCGCGACGGATCGCCGGGGCGAGCCCGCTCGCGGCACGGAACGTCAGCTCGCCGGCCCCGTCGGCCAGGAGGAGGAGCGCGACCTCGGCCCGGAGCAGCGCCCGGGCCTCGTCGACGACCGCGCGCAGGACGTCGTCCAGGTCGGCCAGGGCGGTGACCGCCACGGAGACCCGGTGGAGCGCCCGGGCCGTGGCGTTCCGGCGCTCGAGCTCCTCGTTCCGCGCCGCGAGCGCACTGGCGAGGGCGTCGATGCGGCGGAAGGCGACGGTCAGGAAGGCCGCCAGGAAGACGAGCACGACGGCGACGACGAAGATCGCGTCCCATGGAAACGGGAGGAACTCGTCAACGAGCGAGTCGCTGACCAGCTCGATCCCGCCGACGACGAGCGCCGGAACCAGGATCGTCAGCCATCGCAGCCGCACCAGCATCAGGGCACCCACCTCACCGGGCCGGCGGTCGTTGAACCGACCGGCACCGGACGTTGCGAAGGATAGGTCAGCGGGCCAGCTCGTGGCGGGCAAGCTCCCGAAGGAGCCGGTCGAGCGGGTCGCGGAACGGCCCGGTCAGCTCGAGCGGCAGGGCGTCGCGGATCGAATCCTTCGGCCCATAGGCCGCCCGGGCTCGGAGCGCGGCAGGGCGCAGGGCCGCCGGCTCGGCGTCCCGAAGCAGGTCCGGCAGGGGCTCGAGGAACGTCGTCCAGCGCGCCAGGCCGCGCTCCCGGGCCGCCTCGAGCAGTCGATCGGCCGAGCGGGCCGCGGTGAGCGCGGCAGCGTCGATCGCGGGCACCTCGTGGCGGGCGAGGCCGCGGGCGCCAGCGGCGGTGTGGCCGGGACCGCAGCCGTTGCGGTCGTGCACGGGGCGGGCGGTCACCGTCAGCTCACGCCTCGTACTTCTGGCCGGGCGGCGGGCTGAGCGGCAGGGTCGACGTCCCCTCGCTCGAGCGCACGATCGAGAGCGGCAGCCGCCGGCGCTCCGAGCCGTTGACCAGGATCCGGAACGAATAGTCGCCGGGGGCGTTGAACTGGAGGTTCCACAGGTCGACCGAGAAGGTGAGGTTCGTGTCCTTTCCCTCGGTGTTGCCGTGGGCCACGAGCTGGCTCGTCGCGCTGGCAACCTCGCCACCCTCGGGGTCGAGCAGGACGAACCGGATCTCGTGCTCGCGGTCGAGCTCGGGGGCGGTGACGGTCAGGCTGATCACGAGCGCCAGGTGCGGGTGGCGGAGCGGGAACCCGGGCCCCCCGATCCGGCTGACCCCGCCGCCGAGGACGTAGAACTTCTGGCC
>CAYMBB010000188.1:3466-5434 GCA_964388515.1 uncultured Anaerolineaceae bacterium | reverse complement strand
GTCATGGCCACCGGGATCGAGCCGGCCCAGGCCGGCCAGCTCTCGTCGCCCGGCTCGTCGTGGGCGCCGACGTCGCGGATCTTGGCCGAGGCCTCGGCGATCTCCATCCAGAGCACGGTCGTCGCCTTCAGCTCCTGCCGGGTCGGCGGCCGGAGCTCGTCCCAGCGCCCCGGGTAGAGGCGCTCGACGAAGGCCCGCAGGGCCGCCAGCTTCTCCTCCTCGTCCTCGACCTCGTACGCGTGGCCCAGGAGCATCACCGACCGGTAGTCGACCGAGTGGTTGAAGCCCGACCGGGCGAGGACGAGCGCATCGAGCTGGAAGACGCTGACGCAGACCGGGACGCCACCCTTCGTCCGGCGCAGCATCCGGCTGGCCGAGGAGCCGTGCCAGAAGAGCCGATCGCCGGTCCGCCAGATCGCCGTGGGCGTGACGAAGGGCTGGCCGTCGATGACGTAGCCGACGCTGCCCACGATCGAGGCGTCGAGGATCGCGTCGATCGTGGCCCGGTCGTAGTGGCCGCGGTCGGGCTTGCGCCGGACCCGGACGCGCTCGGAGGGAGGCGGGACCGAGCCCGCGCTTCGTTCGCTCATCGGCGCAGCGTAGCAAGCCGGCGCGGCGCGCGTGTCGACCACCGGGTGCGGGCAGGCCCGAGGCGGCGAGCCGGCACGGCGACAGCCGCCGCCCCGCCTCGTCAGCCCACCTGGACGTCGATCCGGTGATGGCCCCGGGCGCCGTCGGGCGGCGGCGGGGTCACCTGGTCGGTCTGGACCTCGCCCGTCCCGTCCGTGGCCCGGACCTCGATCCGGTGCGTGCCGGGGGTCGCCTGCCACGGCAGCGCCCACTGGACCCAGGTCGCCCGCGAGATCGCGGCCGAGAGGGTCGCCACCTGCCAGGGGCTGTCGTCGATCCGAACCTCGACCCTCGAGATCCCCCGATCGGGCGCCCAGGCGACCCCCCCGATCGCCTGCGGGCCCGCCGCCAGCGTCGCCCCGTCGCGCGGCACGTCGATCCGGGACTGGGTGAGGATCGGGGCCTCCTTCGCCCAGCCGAGCGGCACCCAGTAGGCGTCGAACGCCTCGAGCGTCGTCAGCTCGATCTCGGCCAGCCACTTGGTCGCACTCACGTAGCCGTACAGGCCGGGCACGATCAGCCGGGCCGGGTAGCCGTGCTCGGGCGGGAGCGCGACGCCGTTCATGCCGAGCGCGATCATCGGGTCGCGAGCCGGGTCCATCGCCCACTCGGTCGGGAAGCCGACGGTGAAGCCGTCGACCGAGCGGCCGACGATCTGGGTCGCCTCCGGCCGGACCCCGGCCATCGCCAGCACCTCGCGCAGGTGGACGCCGGTCCACTCCGCGTTGCCGACAAGGTTGCCGCCGACCCGGTTCGAGACGCAGGCGATCGTCACGTACTGCTCGAAGAGCGGCAACGAGGCGAGCTCGTCGTAGCTGAAGGTCACCTCCCGCTCGACGAGGCCGCGCACGGTGAGCGTCCAGGTCGCCGCGTCGACCGAGGGTACGACGAGGGCGGTGTCGATCCGGTAGAAGCGCTCGTTGGGCACGACGATCGGGCTGATCCCGGGCAGATCGAGCGCAGCGCCGGCCGGCAGGGGCGGGGCGGGCAGGGCGGCGACCGGGAGGGCTCGGTTGGCGGCGGTTCCGGGGCCGCCGGCCGCTCGACCGACGAGCAGGCTCCGACCAAGCGCCCCGAGCGCCAGCGAACCGACGGCCAGGCTGCCCCCGGTGAGCAGGAACCGCCGGCGGTCCCAGTCGGGCATCGAGTTCGCCGGGGTCGAGGCGACCGCCTCGACCCGCGGCCGGTCCGCCCAGGCCGGGCCGGTCAACGCCAGGAGGAAGCGCAGCGCCGCGAGCCCAGCCCCGGTGGCGAGTCCGACCGTGGCCAGGGCGAGTGCCGGATCGGCGAGCGGCTCGCGCAGGGCGGCGAGGGCGAGGACGACCCCGCCGACCACGA
>CAYMBB010000188.1:0-3366 GCA_964388515.1 uncultured Anaerolineaceae bacterium | reverse complement strand
AAGTCGTCGGGGTTGCAGGTATAGAGCGGCAATCCATTGGCCAGCGCGACAGCCGCGATCATCGCGTCGTATGCCCGTGCCGAGGCCTTCCGACCCGCGCGACGAAGCGACGCGGCGACCTGGGCGAAGGCGCGCGCCGCGTCATCGTCGAAGGGAATCGGGTCGAAGTCGGCCTCCGCCTGCTGGAGATGGGCCTGGCGCGCGGCGCGCTCCTCCTCGTTTGTCGCGACGAGGGGACCGACTGACAGTTCGGCGAGGGTGATCGCCGAGATGAGCGGATGCTCTGGAAGTCCGGCAGGGTCCCCCAGGCGGGGCAGCAGGATCAGCGTGCTCGTGTCGAGCAGCCCAAACCCTGCCCTGTTCACAGGCGCGGATCGATGGCCGAATCGACGTCTGCCCGGAGCCGTCGGGCGTCGACGGGGGGCAGACGCCGCCATCGCTCCAGCAGCACCGATGCCGTGACGGGCATCGAGCGTAGCGGGCGCAACTCGGCCACCGGCCGGCCGCCGCGCGTGACGATCACACGTTCCCCGGCGGCGACACGGTCGACCACCTCTCCGCCATGATTCCGCAGCTCGCGGATCGTGACCTCAGCCATTCGCTCATGGTATCACACGTGAGACACGGGCCCTCGTCCGGAGGCTTGGCCGCTTCCGGCGGTTCAGTGGTCCTCGGTGCGCAGGTCGACGAAGAAGTCGAGCTGGGCGCGCAGGTGGGCGATCGTCTCGCCCCAGCCGATGAGCGCCTCCTCGAACGCCTCGAGCACGCCCGGGCGGTCGATGTCGAACGGGCCGTCCTCGACCACGACGCGCGACCCATTGCCGGCCGGCAGGATCGTGATCGTCACCGTAGTCTGGTACGACTCGTCGGCCAGCCAGGGCCAACGGAAGACGAACCGGTGATTCGGTTGGGCGGCGAGGACGTCGATCCAGGTCCGCCGGTGCGACCAGATCAGCTCGTTCCGCGTCCCCTGGGCGAGCGAGCCCTCGATCCGGAGCGGGAACCAGCGGGTCATCTCGGACGGGTCGGCCCAGGCCCGGTAGACCCGCTCGGGCGAGGCGTCGAGCCGGCGCTCGATCCGGACCCAGCGCGGGCGCTCGCTCACAGCCCGAGGACCTCCCGGACCGTCTTCAGGCCCTCGATGACGTTCAGGACGTGCTCGTCGAAGGGGATGCCGAGCTCCTCGGCGCCATTGACCAGCTGGTCGCGCGGGACCTGGCGGGCGAACCCCTTGTCCTTCATCTTCTTCGTCACGGCCCGGACGTCGACCTCGTCGAGCGAGCGGTTCGGGCGGACGTAGGCGACGGCGATCACGAAGCCGGCCATCTCGTCGCAGGCGTAGACGGTCCGGGCGAGCAGGCTCGTGCGCGCCACGCCGGTATGGTCGCCGTGGCCGAGGACGGCCTCGACGAGTTCCTCGGGGTAGCCGAGCCGGCGGAGCTCCTCCGCCCCCCGGAGCGGGTGTGTGTCCGGGTAGCGCTCGTAGTCGAAATCGTGGAGGAGGCCGGCGGCGCGCCACGTCTGGAGCTCGGGACCGCCGATCCCGAAGCGATGCTCGCCATACCAGCCGACGGCCGCCTCGACCGCCAGGCCGTGCCTGCGCAGCTGCTCGCCCTGGGTCCACTCGCACAGGAGGGCCCAGGCGGCGTCGCGGCTCGGCGGGGTGGGCGAGGTGGGCGGCTCAGGCGGCGTCAGGCTCATGGACGCAGGGTAGCACCGGCCGAGCCGGTGACTCACGGGGGCGACGCGCACGACCTGGGCGACGCGGACGACCTGGGCGACGCGGACGACCTGGGCGCCGGGGCGTGACGCGGGCGACGCGGGCGACGCGGGCGATGGGGCGCGACGGAGACGTGGCCCACGGGAACCTCCGATGGGCGATCGACGTCATCAGCCCGATGAACCGCCGACCTGCCATCCCTGTCCTGGCCGCCACCCTCGTCCTCATCGTTGCCGCCTGCACGTCGGCTGGGGTCGGTCCGACCGCGACCGCCCCGGTGACCGGATCGCCGCCCGCTCCGCCCCCGGCGACCCCGCCCCCGGTTCCGATCACGACCCCCGAGCAGGCCGCCCGGCTCGTCCTGCTCAGCGATCCGCGCTTCGGCGGCATCGGACCGTACGACCCAGGAGGGATCGGCCAGGCGGCGTGGTACGAGGCAAGAGCCGAGGGCGACCGGTTCCGGGTCGTCGTCAGGATCGGCTGGGGCGACTGCCCGGCCGGCTGCATCGACGAGCACCGCTGGACGTACGAGGTGACCCGGGACGGGACGGTGAGGCTGGTCGAGGAGACCGGCCCGAGCCTCCCGCCCGGCATCGTGCCGACGGCGGAGCCGAGCGTGGCGTCGAGCCCGCCGCCGAGCCCCCTGCCAAGCGTCGCGCCCGGCTGGAGCGGGGTCGTCGGACGCGTCACCGCCGGCCCGGTCTGCCCGGTCGAGCGTGTCCCGCCCGATCCAGCCTGCGCCCCACGTCCGGTCGCCGGCGCCGTCCTCGTCGTCAGCGATCCGTCCGGGCGCGAGGTCGCCCGGGCGACGAGCGACGCGAACGGCGGGTTCTCGATCGCCCTGCCGTCCGGGCGCTACGTCCTGGCCCCGCAGCCGGTCGAAGGCCTGCTCGGGACCGTCCCGCCGGTCGAGGTCACGATCACCGCCGGCGGGCCGCCCGCCAGTCTCGAGATCCAGTACGACACCGGCATCCGCTGACCGGGCCGCCCGCGCCGGTGAGGGCCGGCCCCCCGACGCTCCCGGTGCCCGCCCGATGGGGCCCCCGAGGCGCTAAGCTTCGGCCCATGCCCGGCCTCCACGTCGCCCTCGTCCAGCTCGACGCCGGCGCCGACGTCGAGCGCAACATCGCCACCGCCGCGGCCCTGGCCGACGAGGCCGCTGCGGCCGAGGCCCGGCCCGTCGCCCTCCCGGAATACCTCCAGTACCGGGGCAGCGACGAGGGCTTCCGGGCCTCGGCCCGGCCGATCCCCGGGCCGTGGACCGAGCCGTTCGCCGAGGTCGCCCGCCGCCGGGGGGCCTGGGTCCTCGTGGGCAGCCTGGCCGAGACCTCGGACGAGCCAGACCGCCCGTACAACACGAGCGTGCTCATCGGCCCCGACGGCTCGATCGCCGCTACCTACCGGAAGATCCACCTGTTCGACGTCGCGGTCGACGCCGGTCCGGTCGACCGGGAGTCCGCCCGCGTCCGTCCCGGGGATCGCGCGGTCGTGGCCACGGTCGACGGGGTCCGGCTCGGCCTGACGATCTGCTACGACCTGCGCTTCCCGGAGCTGTACCGCTCGCTCGCGCTCGCCGGCGCCGAGGTCCTCGCGGTCCCCGCGAACTTCACCGAGCGGACCGGCCGCGACCACTGGGAGGTCCTCCT
>CAYMBB010000187.1:0-5451 GCA_964388515.1 uncultured Anaerolineaceae bacterium | reverse complement strand
CGCGCGTGGCTGGCCGGCGATCACGCTCGCGGTGTCCTGGACGGACGGTCGGGCGCGCTGGGAGATCGAGGCACCACGCCAGCTCGCCCGGGCGATCGAGGCGGCCGTCGCCGCTGCCTTTCCTGCCGCGGAGTGCGAGCGGATCGCGCCCCGCGCCGCCGCCGTCGGGACCCTCCGTCTGGCCCTCCGCGGTGAGCCGCCGCTCGCCGACGCCCGACGTCGGGTCGGCGGCTTCGACGCCGTCCTCGTCGAGCTCCTTGCTCGTCTCCCGGCCGGAGCCACGGCCGCCTGGACGCTCGTCGTCCGCCCGCTGCCGGTCGCCGGCGATCGTCGAGGCGACGACGAACCAGGCCTCGGCGAGATCGTCCTCGACGGACTGCTCAACCGGCCACGACGGCCGCTCCCGCGCGACACCGGCAGCGCCACGCCCCTCGTCCTCGGGCCGTCGTACTCGGTGACCGCGACCCTCGAGGCGGCCTCGGTTGCCCCGACGGTGGTCCGTGCCTGGTTGTTCGATGCGAGGGGCGCCATCGGGTCGCTTCGGGCAGCCGGGTGGGCGGTCGAGGGGACGGTCGGCGGTCGACCGGCGCCGATGAGGCTGACCGCCCGCGACCTCGCAGAGCTGTGGGGCGTGTCAGGCGCAGCGACCGAGTCGCGCGCCGTCGACGTCGTCCGCAGTCGCCGGCTGGCGGCACCGCCGGTGTCGCCCGGGGAGGGACTCCGAGCGATCGGACGTGACGCCGGTCGGCCGATCCTCGTGCCCGAGAACCTGTTCGCTCGTCACGCACTCCTGCTGGGGCGAACCGGGGCCGGCAAGAGCACCGAGCTCGTGGCCCTCGCCGCCGACGACATTCGATCCGGCCGCGGGATCACCTTCCTCGATCCGCACGGCGACGCGATCGCCCGCCTCCTCGACGCGGTGCCAGCCGAGCACGCCCAGCGCGTCCATCTGCTCGAGCTCGCCACCAAGGACCGCCCCCGGGCATTCAACCCGATCGAGCTCGACGGCGCCGATCCTGAGCTCGTCGCCGCGCAGTTTGTCGATACGATGCGTGACCTCTATTTCGCGACCCTCGGTTCAGCGCATCGCCAGACCCAGTACTTGCGCTCCGCGCTCATGACGCTCCTGACGATGCCACCCGGAGCAGCCGGTGCCTGGACGCTCGAGTCGCTCTACAGGCTGTTCGTCGACCGCCGGTTCCGCGAGGAGTTCACGCGCGGGCTGACGGATCCGATCCTGGTCGCCTTCTGGAAGCACCAGTGGCAACAGAACAGCCGCGGCGGGGGCGACCCGTCCGCCGACGCGGTGTTGAGCAAGCTCGGGGCTTTCCTGAGCTACCCCTCGATCCGCGCGATCGTCAGCGCGCCGGTCTCGACGATCCGGCCACGGCAGATCATGGACGCCGGCGACGTCCTGCTCGTCGACCTCTCGGGTGTCGGGCGCGACCACATGCGCCTGTTCGGCAGCCTCCTCATCGCCCGCTATGCCGTCGCCGCGCTTGGGCGCCAGCGCGTCGCGCCAGTCGGCCGGACCCCCCACACCCTCTATGTCGATGAGGTCCAGAACTTCGACACGACCTCGCTCCGGGGCATTCCCGCCGAGGGCCGG
This sequence comes from uncultured Anaerolineaceae bacterium, assembly GCA_964388515.1. Lineage (GTDB taxonomy): Bacteria > Chloroflexota > Limnocylindria > Limnocylindrales > CSP1-4 > JAKAHU01. The sequence continues at coordinate 3,842 of CAYMBB010000187.1, read as the reverse complement.
AAGTTCGGTCTCCGGATCGTCATGGCCACGCAGTACCTCAAAGGCCTCGGCCTCGAGCTCCAGAGCGCGATCCGGGCGAACGTCGCCACGATCATCCTCCTCCAGCCGTCCGCCGAGGACGTTCGACTCCTGGCCGATCTGGTCGCACCGCTCACCGAGCGCGACCTCGTCAACCTGCCTCGCTTCCGGATGGCGGTCCGGACCGAGCTCGGCGGCGAGCCGGCGGTCCTCACCGCCGACGTGCTCCCGGAGCCAGCGCGCCTCGCCGCCGGCGATGCCGTGCGCCGGCTCTCCGACGCGCGCGACGGTCGTGCGCCAGGTGGGTGACGGGATCGATGACCGTGTCGCGACACGGTCGTGGTTCGGAACGCGCGCCTCGACGCGGTTCGCAACGCCAGACCTGACAGGAGGCTGACGATGAGCGCGACACCTGATCGTGCGCCGGCGCACGGCCGCGCGAACGCCGACTCGCTCCGCTCTACGTCGGCCGGTGCGATCTGGACGGCGCTGCCGGCTCGCGATCAGCACCTCCTGCTCTGGCTGCTCGCGGGCGAGACCGTGACCGCGGAGCTCGCGACGCTCCTCGTCTATGGGCAGCTTCGGACGGCCCAGCGCCGGCTGGCTCGGCTCGTCGAGCTCGGGCTCCTGCGCGGGTTCTGGGCGGCCGGTTCGCTTCGGCCCCGGGGACGTCACGCCTACGTCCTGGCTCGTCAGGCGCGGCTCGAGATCGAGCGCCTGTCATGGCCGGAGGGTCGGCCCAACCGGCGCCCGGAGGTCCCGTCGTCGGCCGTCGTCCACCAACTCGCGACGCACGATCTGTTCGCGGCCTTCCTGCGCCGTGGCGATCCACGGCTCGGTGAGGGGATCTTCACCTGGATCCCGGAGCGAGCCTGCGGCGACCTCTTTGGGGGCTTCCTCCGCCCGGATGCGCTGGCCGGCATCCGGGTCCGCGACCGGGCGATCGCGCTGTTCGTGGAGCGCGACCTGGGCACCGAACGGGGCGAGGTGCTCGCGGAGAAGATCCGCCGCTATCGCTCGGTCTTCGCGCGGACACCGGACCTGCCGATCAACGTCGGGTTCGTCGTCGAGTCGGAGCGCCGGGCCCGGTTGGTTCACGAACTCGCCACCCGTCAGACCGTGGTCGAGAGTGGCCTGGTCTTCCTGACTGCCGTCGACGGGCGGGCCCGCGCCGACCCCCTGGGCGTTCGGTGGACCGATGGTCGGGCCGCGTGGTCGACCAGGGACCTGGCTCCCGCTGCCGCGCCGGTCGACTGGCCGATCCTCACGGCCGGCTGCCTGTCCGACGCCGACGCGATTGCCGCCCTCGACGATCGTGGCACCTCGATGCTGCCGATCCTCCGGCCCGACATCCGCTGACGGGCAGGCGGCGCCAGCGTCGGTCGCCCGAGCGCGCTCCGGGCGCCTCCCAGCGTGAGCAGCGCGGGGACGAGGAGCCACTGCCACGGTGTGCGTCGCGACCCCCAAGTGCTGGGGTCGAGGGAATCAGTCGTACACACTCCTGTACACAACCGGTCTTGACTGCGCCCGACTGCCGGCGCACGCTCGTCACGGGCGGCTGGATGCGATGGATGCGTACCGAGAACATCCACGCCGTCCGCCACGTTCGATGGGCGAACGGGCAGCGAGCTCCCCGGCACGAGCTCCCACGGCGAAAGCCGTGATCAACCCAGCGCCGGCGTCGCGATCCTCTGCGGTCTGCGGCGACAGCAAGCACCTTACCAACCACACAAGCGCTGCCAATCGCGCGCTCTTCGATGCGTGCGATCGCGCGAGGCGTGCCGCCACCAATGCGTGGACGGAGTTCGGCCGGGATACGGCCGTCGCGAGGAACACTCCTCGACGGTCCGGTCATCCGGTCGCCTTCGCCCATCGCCTGGGCGCGGCGCGACCGGATCCGGTTCGTCGGGCGTCCTTCGCCGACGGCTCGTCGTCCCTGGCCGGGACTCTCACTCCATGTTCGGGTGGCGGATGACATCCGCGCCGGAACGGAGGTGATGCCCCGGAGGGGTTCGATCTTCGAGCCGGCGGCCCGCGCGCCCGCCGGCGCTCGACTTCAAGTCGAGTCAACCGCGCTGGACCGGGGCCGATCTCGCCGATCGCATCGAGTGCAGCGTGCCGCGCCTGCGCTCGGCTGCCCTGGTCCGCCATCGGTGCGGCGTTCGACCCACCTGGAGGGTTTCTGATGCAGACGATGACGGCGCCCGAGACGACGAAGGTCATCTACGGCGTCAACGAGCTCGAGCTCGATCTGGCCGGCAAGACGGTCCGCGGGATCTGGAAGGCCCTCGAACAGGTCTTCAATATCCCGCGCGACGCGGTCGTGACAGTCAACGGCGCCCGGACCGACGACGAGTACGTCGTGCGCCCGGGCGACGAGATCGAGTTCACCAAGGCAGCCGGCGTGAAGGGTCAGTCGATCTGACACGTTGGCGTCGGCCACACCCGGGGGATCCCCGGGTCCGGTGGTGCCGCACGGCACGCCGGGCTCGGGGTCCTTCGGGCGACCGATCGCTGAGAAAGGAGCTCCCGAACCATGCAGGCGCGCACCTTCCTGCGCATCGAAGGCGATCTGGTGAGTCTCGTGTCCGAGGTCATCGACCGTGAGGTCGCGCTCCCCGACCTCCTCGCCGAGCTCACCACCACTCAGGTTCAAGCGAGCCCGCGGCTGCCCACCGGCTGTCGCTTCTGGATCCGCTCCGGCGCCGCCGACCGTCAGGTCTTCGTCGTCGAGCAGGCCCCGATGCGGCGGACGATCGAGTACCACGCGAGCCGACGCTACGACAGCGAGCCGACCTCGCATCGACTCGCCCTCCCGTACGTCGTGTTCGTCGTCTCGACCTCGGCTGAGCAGATCGAGGGCCTCGCGACCTACTTCCGGACGGCGCCGATCCGCTCGCTCGATGACGCGCTCCTCTGCTCGACCCTGCCGAACACGAACGACGATGGGATCGTCTGTCTCGGCTCGGTCCGGGTCAGCGGGGCGACGGTCGGGGAGCGGGTCGACGCGCTGATCGGCGCGTTCTGGGCGAGTCGGTTCAACCAGGACCTGCGGCGCCATCCGCTCTCGTTCAGCGGTGGCTTCCGGGCCTGGGCGGCCCGCTCGCGGCGAGATCCGCTCGCCGCCCTCGCCTTCGAGTACGACCGCTACTGGCGGACCCTCCGTCAGGTGGTCGCCTCGATGGCCGGGCTCGCGGCGACCGAGCTCCCGGCCGCGACGCCGATCTCGGATGAGCCCGAGACGTCCGAGGTCCAGACCCCCGAGCCCGCACCGGTCGACGGAGGTGAGGCAGATGTCCTCGCTTCGTGACCACCTCGCCCGGACGCCGGAGATCCGGCCACGGGCGTTCGGCTCGTTCGTCGCCCCGTTCATCGGCGAGCGGGCGAGTGACCTCCCGCCGCGCTACGTCGAGGAGGCGGCACTCACCGTTCTCGCCGCGGTCTTCCGCCAGAGCGGGCCGATCCGCGAGCAGCTCGTCGCCGAGCGTCGACGGTTCGAGCGGCTCACCCAGCATGTTCATCGACTGCCCGAGCGGCCGAGGGGAGGGGACTGATGTTCCCGATCCTTGCTGCCGGGTCGCCGACCGAGCTGGTCGGTCTGCCGCTCTTCGTCGTCGCCCGCGACGGGCTCTATCTCCGCAAGCGGACGCTCCTCGGCCTCTCCCAAACGAAGGTCGAAGGGGCAGCCCATCTGCCGCTCGAGCGGGAGTATCTCGACTACGCCCTGCCAGCGATCCCCGCGGATCTAATGGGGCGGGTCGTCGGGTTCTTCCGCGCCGTCTACCGGGAGCAGCGGAGCGAGGCGCTGGTCCTCCTCCTCTGGG
>CAYMBB010000186.1:1491-5481 GCA_964388515.1 uncultured Anaerolineaceae bacterium | reverse complement strand
CGTCGAGGATGTCGTGGCTCGGGCGAAGGAGGATGGCGTCCGGCTCGTCCGGTTCCTGTACTGCGACCCGTCGGGCGTCATCCGGGGCAAGAACGTCCACGTCGACCGACTGGCGGCGCGGATGCGCGGCGGGGTCGGGCTGACCCGCGCCCAGAACGCGATCAACATGCTCGAGCAGTTCGTGCCGATCGCGGGCATGGAGCCGGTCGGCGAGATCCGGATCGTGCCCGACCCGGGGACGTACAGCCGGCTCGACTGGGTGCCCCGGACGGCGAGCCTGCTGTGCGACCAGCTCGGCCACGACTGGGCCGACTGGGGCGGCTGCCCGCGCAGCTTCCTCAAGCGCGCGATCGCCGCCGCAGCCGGCGAGGGGATCCGGGTCATGGCCGCCTTCGAGAACGAGTTCTACCTGGCCGAGGAGATCGACGGCACGATCCGCCCGTACGGCGACGGCCCGGTCTACTCGTCGGCCGGGATGGATCGCGTCGCCCACGTCATCGACGACATCGTCGCGGCCCTCGAGGCCCAGGGGCTCGAGGTGGAGCAGGCGATCAACGAGTACGGCCCCGGCCAGCAGGAGATCGCGATCCGCTACGCGGACGCTCTCCGGGCCGCGGACAACCAGCTCAAGTTCCGCGACACCGTCCGGGGCGTCGCCGAGGTCCAGCACGACCTGATCGCCTCGTTCGCGGCCAAGCCGTTCGCCGACGGGGTCGGTTCGGGGGCCCATGTCCATTTCAGCCTCTGGTCGAGCGATGGAACCGGGAACCTCCTCTACGACCCGGAAGCGGGTGAGCGGCTCCTCTCGCCGCTCGGCCGTCACTTCGTCGCCGGCGTCCTCGATCACCTGCCGGCGCTCGTCGCGCTCACCTGCCCGAGCTTCAACTCGTACGAGCGCCTCCAGCCCCGGGCCTGGGCGGGCTCGACCGTCTCCTGGGGGCTCGACAACCGGGAGTGCTCGGTCCGCGTCGCCTCGCCCTTCCGCGGCCGGGAGATGGAATCGACCAACATCGAGCTCAAGGCCTGCGACCCGAGCTGCAACCCGTACCTCGCTCTCGGCGGCCTGATCCTGGCCGGGCTGGACGGGATCCGGCGCGGGATCGAGCCGCCCGAGCCGGCGACCAAGGACCCGTCCTGGATGACGGCCGAGGAGCAGCGCCGGTCGGGAATCCGGCCCCTGCCGTCCTCGCTCCGCGAGGCGCTCGCGAACCTCCAGGCGGACCCGGTCCTCTTCCCGGCCCTTGGCGACCTGCTCGGGCGGGGGCTCGTCGCCGTCCGGACCGCCGAGCTCGAGGCGTTCGAGGCGATGTCGCCTGATGAGGCGCGGCTGGCCCACCTGCGGGTCTTCTGACGGGGGCGCGACATCGCGGCGGACCGCTCCGCGGGCCGCGCGGCACGCCGTGCCGGCTCCGGCCCCTGGTGTGCTAGCTCCGGCCCTCGGCCCGCCCTCGCCTGCCCACGGCGTGCCGGCTCGGGCTCGGGCTCTCGGCGCGCCATCGCCTGGCCGTGCCGAGCCCTCTCACGCCGGAGCGAACCCCGCTCGAACGATTGTTGCGGCATGCTCAACAAATCTGCCGAAACACTGCGCCGAGTGGCCGTCAGCGCCGAGTGACTTCCGGGCCGACGCACCGAGCCAGGCCGATCCGTCGCCCGTTGTCCCTCGCCGAGCGTGTCTCGGGATGACCGGACGGCTTCGGGCGATGATCCGGTTCGGTCCGGCCGGTTCAGGGTGGCTCACGGGCTCCCGACCGTGCCCGATTGCGTCGTTTTGTTGAGCGACACGCAACACGCGCGGAATCAGAGTCGGGTGGGTGGCGGAAGCTCGGCTGTCGGGAACGGGCGTGGGCTGGAAGTTGCGGAGCCCCGACCGAGCCCCGACCGAGCCCCGACACGCCGCCTCAGAGACCATCGCCCGCCGCGCCTTGCCAACCGCTGAGCCGTTCTCCATCATGGGCGACGACCCACCAGACAGCCCCGGTCGACGGCCGGCGGGCGACACGAGGAGACGCCGATGATCGCGAACATGCGGGTGATCGACCTGACCCAGCCACTCCACTCCGGGACGGTGATGTGGCCCGGCGCTCCAGCCCCGACCGCCGAGACGATCCTGACCGTGGCCCATGACGGGTTCTACAACCGGAAGGTCACGTTCACGGAGCATTCCGGGACCCACTTCGACGCCCCGTGCCACATGGTCGAGGGGACCCAGAGCGTCGACCAGATCGATGCCGGCCGGCTCGTCCGCCCGCTCGCCGTGATCGACATCAGCGACGCCTGCGCCGGCAACCCCGACGCGATCCTCACCCTCGAGCAGGTCCACGACTTCGAGGCGCGCCACGGCCGGATCCCGGACGGGGCGGCGGTTTTCCTGCGGACCGGCTGGGAGGAGTTCAACACCGACCCGGGCCGCTATGCCGGCGCCCCGGGGCCGCTCCGGTTCCCGGGCTTCGGGCCCGACGCGGCACGCTTCCTCGTCCAGGAGCGAGGCGCGGTCGGCCTCGGGGTCGACACCCTGGGCATCGACCCGGGCGTCGCCACCGACTTCGTCGTCCACCGCCAGATCAGCCACCCGCGGGGCGTCTGGCACCTCGAGGGCCTGATGAACCTGGGCCAGCTGCCGCCGCTCGGGGCGTGGGTCGTCGTCGGCGTCCTGAAGCTTGTCGACGGTTCCGGCAGCCCGGCCCGCGTCCTTGCCCTCGTCCCGTAGCGCCGAAGGAGGCCGATGTCGTCCGGGATCGCCCGCCTCGCCGTAGCGGACGGGCCGCACCCCGCGGTCAACGAGCTGGTCGCCGGCGCGGCCCTCGTCGATCATCACACCCACAGCCTCGCCCGCGGGACGCTGACCGCGGCCGAGTTCCGGCTGATGATCAGCGAGTCGGACCGCCAGGCAGCCGCCGACGCGGCCGGGGCGGACAGCCAGGTGATGTTCGCCGCCCGGCGCTGGTGCGCCCCGCTTCTCGGTCTGCCCGCGCACGTGCCGGCCGAGACGTACCTCGAGCACCGGCTCGGCCTGGCCAACGAGGAGGCCGCGGCCCGCCTGCTCCCCCACGCTGGCTTCGAGCGGATGCTCGTCGATACCGGCTACCGGGCCGAGGAGTTGCTCGACCTCGGCCAGCTTGGACGCCTCGCCGGCGCGTCGATCGACACGATCGTCCGGCTCGAGAGCCTGGCCGAGCGGGTCGCCCGCTCGGGCGTGGAGGCGGCGGGCTTCGCGAATGCCTTCCGTGCCGCCCTCGCGACGGAGGCGGCGACGGCGGTCGGGCTGAAGTCGATCATCGCCTACCGGATCGGGCTCGACTTCGATCCGACGCCCCCCTCGTCCGACGAGGTCGTCCGCCACGCCGGCGCCTGGCTGCGCACGATCGAGTCTGGTGGCAGCGCGCGCCTCGTCGACCCGGTCCTGCTCCGCTTCGTCCTCTGGGAGGGGGCTCGGACCGGCAAGCCGCTCCAGATCCACACCGGCTACGGGGACCCGGACCTCGACCTGCACCGCTGCGACCCGCTCCTCCTGTCGGACTTCCTGCGGGCGACCGAGCGGACCTGCCCGGTCCTCCTCCTCCACACCTACCCGTTCCAGCGCCACGCCGGCTACCTCGCCCAGATGTACCCGCACGTCTTCATCGACGTCGGGCTGGCGATCAACTACACCGGCGCCCAGAGCCCGCAGGTGATCGCCGAGTCGCTCGAGCTGGCGCCGTTCACCAAGGTTCTCTTCTCCTCCGACGCCTGGGGCATCCCCGAGCTCCACCTCCTGGGCAGCTGGCTGTTCCGGCGCGGCATGTCGCGCGTCCTCGGCGCGTGGGTGGCGGCGGACGACTGGTCGCTGGCCGACGCGGAGCGGGTGATCCGGCTCGTCTGCGCCGAGAACGCCCGCCGTGTCTACGGGCTCCCGGAGCCGGCCTGAGCGGAGGACGGAAACTCCGGCGCCCCGCCGTACGCCGCCTGCGCCCCGCCGAACGCCGCCTGCGCCCCGCCGAACGCCGCCTGCGC